>DASVOT010000766.1:0-15976 GCA_036383235.1 Chryseosolibacter sp. | reverse complement strand
TATGAGCGGATGAAATTTCACCGGGACATCTTCCCCGTATCGCGCTCTGTACTCGGCGGAATTTTTTAGGATGGTCGCTTCATCCTCGCAATGGGTGGCAATGACCGATGGGAACCGTGAAAAAAAACCTTCGAGTGCCCGCTCGCTATCCACCAGCAGGTTCCCGGTTGAGGAACCCATAAAGATCTTCAGTCCGCAAACCTGGCTCACATCCACCTTCATCACTTCTTCGAGGTTATCATTGGACGCCCCCATGAAGAACGAATAATTGGCGAGGGAATCGCGGGATGCGGTGAAGTATTTGTCTTCCAGCAGCGGAATGGTGAACGCCGGAGGAACGGTGTTGGGCATTTCCATAAAACTCGTGACGCCTCCTGCTACCGCTGCGCGCGATTCCGAATAGATGGTGGCCTTATGTGTAAGGCCCGGCTCGCGGAAATGGACCTGGTCATCGATCACTCCCGGCAACAGGTATTTACCCCGGGCGTCCATTACCTGGTCTGCCTGAAGTGAGGACAGGTCTTTTCCGATTCGTTCGATAAACCTGCCTTTGATGAGTACATCGCCCTCAAAGACCTTGCCTTCATTGACTATATTCGCGTTTAAGATCAATGTATTTTTCATTCCTGTAAAAATAACGCAAAGTGTCAGCAATTACTTCATTCGAAAATTTTAATCTCAATAAACAGTTATTGAGCGCCGTTGCTGAGGCTGGATTCATCAGGCCGACGGAGATACAGGAAAAATGTATACCCCTGATATTGGGTGGACAGGAAGTAATTGGCATCGCTCAGACCGGGACGGGCAAGACAGCTGCTTACCTCCTTCCAATCCTCATGAAAATCAAATACGCTTCCGGAAGCGATCCGCGGGCGCTCATCCTGGCGCCTACAAAAGAGTTGGCCCTTCAGATCGCTGCGCATGCCCGACAGCTTGCGCGGTATACCGATTTAAGGATCGTTGCCTTGTACGGCGGCGTGGGGCCGAAAGAGCAGATCGCGCAGCTGACCGGCGGCGTCGACCTTGTCATTGCCACGCCAGGACGATTTATGGAGTTTTATCTGAACCAGGATCTGATCTCCAAGCAGATCAAGATCCTCGTGCTGGATGAAGCCGACCGCATGATGGACATGGGCTTTATGCCTCAGCTGCGGCGGATCTTTGAGATCATTCCCCCAAAAAGGCAGAACATCCTTTTTTCCGCTACGTTTCCTCCGAAAGTGGAAAAGCTATCGGCCGATTTCCTGGAGTTCCCTGTGAAGGTGGAAATCACGCCCCAGGCAACGGCCGCCAAACAGGTGGAGCAGGAGTTATATGCCGTTCCGAATCTTCGCACGAAGATCAATTTTCTGCAATACCTCCTCGAAGACGGAGACGCGTTTAATCGCGTGCTCATTTTTACCCGCACCAAGGAGGTGGCGAATAATATCTACCGGTACCTGGAGCGCAAAGGATGGGGCCCGATCAAAGTGATCCATTCGAACAAAGGACAGAACACCCGCATCAACGCTATCAACGAATTCAAGGAGGGGAAGCTGCGGATCCTCGTATCGACCGACGTAACGGCGCGCGGGATCGATGTCGTGAAGGTGTCGCATGTGATCAACTTCGATGTGCCGATCCTCTATGAAGATTACGTTCACAGGATCGGCCGCACGGGCAGGGCATTCCAGGAGGGCAAGGCGATCACCTTTGCCACGCCGGCGGAGATGTATCATGTGGAGAAAATCGAAAAGCTCATCCGGGAAAAAATTCCGCTCAAGCCATTGCCTCCGCAGGTAGCCATTCTCGAAACGTCACCCGAGGAAGCCACGGAGATGGCCAGGCAGATCGACTGGCAGAAGAAGAAGGAGGATCCTTCTTTTCAGGGGGCTTTCCACGAAAAGAAGGGCCGGACAAGGAGACGATAGATGTGATGGCAAAAAAAATGTCACATCTGCGGGATGTGACATTTCTCTGTCTGTTGACGATCGTCTTCGTCGACTATCCATTCATTGACAGCAGGAACTCTTCATTGTTGCGAGTGCCCTTCATTTTCTGCAGCAGGAATTCCATCGCCTCGTTCGAGTTCATGTCGCTCATAAATTTGCGAAGAATCCAAACACGCTGAAGTTCATCTTCGCGCATGAGCAGGTCTTCACGCCGCGTTCCGGAAGCCGGAACGTCGATGGCAGGATAGACTCGCTTGTTGGCAAGCTTGCGGTCCAGCTGCAATTCCATGTTGCCTGTACCTTTAAATTCTTCGAAAATAACTTCGTCCATTTTCGAACCGGTATCGATCAAGGCGGTAGCGATGATGGTGAGCGAACCTCCGCCTTCCACATTGCGCGCCGCGCCGAAGAAACGTTTCGGTTTATGCAAGGCGTTAGCATCCACGCCACCGGAAAGTATTTTGCCTGAAGACGGAACCACTGTATTGTATGCGCGTGCAAGGCGGGTGATGGAATCCAGAAGGATGACCACATCATGACCGCATTCCACCATGCGTTTTGCTTTCTCCAGTACGATGCTTGCCACCTTCACATGGCGCTCGGCCTGTTCGTCGAAGGTGGAAGCCACCACTTCCGCGCGGACACTTCGCGCCATATCCGTCACCTCTTCCGGGCGTTCATCGATCAGCAATACGATCAGGTAGACTTCCGGGTGGTTTTGGGCAATCGCGTTGGCGATCGCTTTCAGTAAAACGGTCTTACCGGTTTTAGGCTGGGCCACGATCATACCCCGTTGACCTTTTCCGATGGGAGCAAACAGATCGAGGATGCGTGTGGACATATTATCGGGAGTGGTACTGAGGCGCAGTTTTTCCTCGGGGAAAAGAGGCGTCAGGTATTCAAACGCCACCCGGTCGCGGATCTCTTCGGTGGTCTTGCCGTTGACCGACTCAACTTTGAGCAACGCAAAATATTTTTCGCCTTCTTTCGGAGGACGGATAAGACCTTTTACCGTGTCGCCTGTTTTTAATCCGAATAATTTTATTTGTGAAGGCGAAACATAAATATCATCGGGGCTTGCCAGGTAGTTGTAATCGGACGAGCGCAGAAACCCGTAACCATCCTGCATGATTTCAAGCGCGCCTTCATTGCTGATGGCGCCGTCAAAGTCGCGGATGGAAGGGCGCTGCGGTTGTTGACCTTTTTCCTCGCGTGTTTCCTGTTTTGCAGCGGGGCCGGAAGCTCCGGGATCTCTTTCAGGTTTATCTTCAAAGGGGTCTTTTTCATCGAACTTCGGAACCGAGTTATCGAAGTCGATATTTATGGAATCAAAGGAATCATCATTCGACAATTCCGTTGCCTTAGGTGTGGGAGCAACGTTTTCGCGCCGGCGGGGGCGCATTCTGCGTTCAGGTTCAGCGGCTTCTTTTACTTCGGAAGCCTGGTCACCTGATACCGCCTGCTGATCGAGGATTTTATAAACAAGATCTTGTTTGGTGAGTTTTTTGGCATTTTTTACGCCCATCCCCTCAGCGATTTCTTTCAATTCAGAAAGAAGTCTGACGTTCAGATCATCAATAGTGTACATGTAATTTAAAAATGAATTTGTGTTATGAGTTTGCGACTGGTTGGAAACAGAAAGGTTCTGAAACTAAAATCATCAATAGAAAAAGTCTTTTGAAGTCAAAAAGTTTGATAGCAAAATACGGGATCTATATTCAGAGGGCTAGAGATTCAGCCATATGATGATGCAATTAAAGCCTAAAATTTAACATTATCAAATGAATAGAATAAATTATTGCCCCGTTTGTCCCTTCGGGCCGGTCAAAAAATTTACTTTTGAACAGCTTTTTGGGTCCGTGGTTTATGGCCGATTATCTTTCGTTAACCGATCATTTTTGGACCATGGATCATCGGCAATTGACGACGAATTAAAATTAAAACACATAAAAGATGCTGCAGGTTTCCATTATCCGGGAAGAAAAAGAAAAAGTCATTCAGGGGCTGAAGAAGCGGGGGATTCAGAAGCCGGAGGAATCCATCGAGACGATTCTCAATCTCGACCTGAAGCGGCGTCAGGCGCAGCAACAGCAGGACGCGCTTCTGAGCGAAGCCAATTCCATTGCTCGCGAGATCGGACAGCTGATGAAGACTGGAATGAAAGAGCAAGCGGAAGCGCTGAAAGCGAAAACCGCGCAAGCAAAAAAACAGATCGCGGATCTGGGCCAGGAACTTTCCCGGACTGAAACCGAACTTCAGAATGCACTCTATACCATTCCCAATATTCCCGCCGCCAAGGTGCCGGAAGGCAAAGGCGCAGACGACAACGTCAACGTGCACGAGTGGGGAAAAGCTCCGGCCCTCCCTGCCGGCGCGCTGCCCCACTGGGAGCTGATCAGAAAATACGACATCATCGATTTCGACCTGGGTATCAAAATAGCAGGAGCGGGGTTTCCGGTCTACAAGGGAAAAGGGGCGAAATTACAGCGGGCCCTCATCAATTTCTTTCTCGATGAGGCGGAGAAACAGGGCTTCAGGGAAATGCAGCCCCCCGTCGTCGTGAATGAAGCATCCGGATTCGGCACGGGGCAACTACCGGATAAGGAAGGACAGATGTACCACGTCACCGCTGATAACCTTTACCTGATTCCCACCGCAGAGGTGCCCATCACAAACCTGTACCGCGATGTGATCCTTACTGAAGATCAGCTGCCGGTCAGAAATGCGGGCTACACGCCGTGCTTCAGAAGGGAAGCAGGTAACTGGGGAGCGCATGTGCGGGGACTGAACCGGCTGCACCAATTCGACAAAGTGGAGATCGTTCAAATCACAAAACCGGAAGATTCCTATCGGGCGCTGGAGGAAATGTGCAGCTACGTGCAGAGTCTCCTCGAGAAACTCGAACTGCCCTATCGCAAACTACTGCTCTGCGGCGGCGATATGGGATTCACTTCAGCCATGACGTATGACATGGAAGTCTTTTGTGCGGCCCAGCAACGGTGGCTCGAAGTGAGTTCAGTCAGTAACTTTGAGACGTACCAGGCGAACCGGCTGAAACTCCGCTACAAGACCAAAGAAGGCAAAACGCAATTGCTGCACACACTGAACGGCAGCGCGCTTGCGCTCCCTCGGATTGTGGCCTCCCTTTTGGAAAACAACCAGAGTCCCGGAGGGATCAGAATACCGAAAGCACTGGTGCCCTATACACGGTTTGAAGTGATTGACTGAAATGAGAGGACCACTCGATCATCGTCGGTCGCTACACGTTCATGCGGCATCAGGATGTCATCCACCAAACGCGAATTCTATGAAGGATCATCTCTTACCATTTGTGTTCACGCTTTTACCCATTTCATTGATGATGAGTTGCAATTCACCGGCTGAGGAAAAATCCGCACTGCGGTATCCTGAAGCCGTAAAGGTCGACAGTGCCG
Source organism: Chryseosolibacter sp. (assembly GCA_036383235.1). GTDB lineage: Bacteria > Bacteroidota > Bacteroidia > Cytophagales > Cyclobacteriaceae > Chryseosolibacter. The sequence goes on along the minus strand of DASVOT010000766.1, from coordinate 10,611 downwards.
ATACCTATTTCGGAGAAACGGTGAAAGATCCATATCGCTGGCTCGAGGATGACCGTTCCCCGCAAACCGCAGCCTGGGTAAAGGCGGAAAATGGAGTAACCTTTGACTACCTCGATAAAATCCCTTACCGGGAGGAAATCCTGAAACGCCTGGAAAAACTTTATGATTACGAGAGGCTGAGCGCTCCCTTCCGGGAAGGCGACCATTTTTATTTCTATAAAAATGACGGCCTGCAGAATCACAGTGTCTTGTACAGAAAAAAAGCAATTGGCGAGAAGGGCGACATCTTCCTGGACCCGAACACATTCTCGAAAGACGGCACCACCGGTCTGGCGGGAATCTCTTTCACGAAAGACGGATCGATGGCAGCTTACATGATCACAGAAGGAGGTTCCGACTGGAGAAAAGCGATCGTCATCAGGACTTCAGACAAGACCGTGGTGGAAGACACGCTGAGGGATATCAAGTTCAGCGGAATCGCATGGAAAGGCAACGAAGGATTCTATTACAGCAGTTATGATAAACCGGAGGGAAGCGAGCTATCGGCGAAGACACAGTTCCACAAACTGTTTTATCACAGGCTGGGTACTCCGCAGTCGGATGATCGGCTGATTTTCGGCGGTGAGCAAACGCCCCGCAGGTACGTCGGGGGATACGTCACCGAGGACGAGCGGTTCCTGGTGGTGAGCGCGGCAACCAGCACGACCGGAAACGAATTATATGTTCAGGACCTGAACGACGCGAATGGAAAATTAGTGGCGGTCGTAAACAACTTCGATAACGATCATTATGTGTTGACCAACGTCGGTTCAAGGTTATTGATACACACCAACCTCGATGCCCCGAACAATCGCATCGTGTCCGTCGATTTCAGGAATCCCGGCCCTGAAAACTGGAAAGACATCATTCCGGAAACGGAGAACGTGATGACTGCGACGACGGGAGGAAAAAAGATTTTCATCCACTACATGGTAGATGTGAAGAGCCAGGTGAAACAATACGACCTGAACGGGAAGCTCGAGCACGAGATCGAGCTGCCCGGAATGGGCACCGCCGAAGGGTTTTCAGGGAAGCAGGAGGAGAAGACGATTTACTATTCCTTTACTTCATTCACCTTTCCCTCGACTATTTTTGCATATGACATCCCTTCCGGGAAGTCCGCCTTGTATGAAAAACCGAAAGTGGATTTCAACCCGGAAGATTATGAAACGCGGCAGGTTTTTTATCCGGGCAAGGACGGCACGCGGATTCCGATGTACATCGTCTTTAAGAAAGGCATCAAGCTGGATGGAAAGAATCCCACATGGCTGTACGCATACGGAGGATTCAACATCAGCCTGGAGCCCAATTTCAATACCTCCAGGATCCTCTGGCTGGAGAACGGAGGCATCTACGCCCAACCCAACCTGCGCGGCGGGGGCGAGTACGGCGAGAAATGGCATCTTGCCGGAACGCGGTTGAAGAAGCAAAACGTTTTTGACGACTACATTGCCGCGGCAGAGTATCTGATTAAGGAAAAGTATACGTCTCGCGAATACCTGGCGCTTTCCGGGGGATCAAACGGAGGATTGCTCGTCGGCGCAACCATGACTCAAAGACCTGACCTGGCAAAAGTAGCGCTTCCCGCCGTAGGTGTGCTCGACATGCTCCGGTATCACAAATTCACTGCAGGTGCCGGGTGGGCCTATGACTATGGCACTTCTGAAGATTCGAAAGAGATGTTTCAGTACTTAAAGAAATATTCACCCGTTCACGCCATCAGGCCCGGCACGGAATATCCTGCCACGCTGATCACCACCGCTGACCATGACGACCGGGTGGTGCCTGCGCATTCTTTTAAATTCGCGGCCACCCTCCAGGAAAACCAGGGTGGTACCAATCCGGTTTTGATTAGAATCGAAACAAAGTCGGGCCACGGTTCTTCGAATCTAAAGAAAGCGCTGGCCGTCGTGGCAGACCAGTATGCATTCGCCTGGTACAACATGGGCGTGCTGCCGCCCCTTGCTAAAAAACAAATGTAAAGGCATGTCTGATAACTCGCAGCAGCGCATTGAAAATCGCGCGGAAGCAATAACCATTCGTCCGGGAGTGAAGGCAGACCTCCCGCGCGTCCTCGAGCTGGTGAAAGAACTGGCGCAGTTTGAACGCGCTCCTCATGAGGTGACCAATACCGTCGGGCTGATGGAGGAAGATGGCTTCGGGGCTCATTCGGTGTACGGGTTCTTTGTTGCCGAACTGCGAGGTGTCATCATCGGGTTGTCGCTCTACTACTGGCGATATTCCACCTGGAAGGGCAAGCGGTTATATCTTGAGGACATCATCGTCACCGAGGCACACCGGGGCAAAGGCGCGGGAAAACTGCTCTTCGACCGGACCATGAAAAAAGCGCTCGAGGAAAACTGCACCGGAATGATGTGGCAGGTTCTGGAGTGGAACGAACCGGCCATTAATTTCTACAAAAAGTATGGTGCGAAGCTGGACGCCGAATGGGTGAACTGCAACCTTGAGGCATCCCAGATCAAAACGCTCCTGGAAGCCTAGCCATCCGCTGTATCCGGTGTTCGGGCCCGAAAACATCAGGAACAATATTAGTGGACATCACGATGCAGGCGAATCATACCGATTCCCCTGGAAACCTTTTCAAAAACAGCGGATGAAAAAATGGTCGTACGTGAATTTTTTACCCGTTTACGGATGCATTTCAACCGGAATCATTTATGTCGGTGTCGGGACGATCGCCATCCTCTCGTTCCTGAAGGTCAAACATGGCGGGGCAGACGAAAGCAGTTTACTGGCTTTTCTGAATCACTATTTCGTAGGGAAAATAGTGTTCTGGCTCATCCTGGCCGGCACGGTGTCATACGTCGCGTGGAGAATTTTTGAAAGCTTCAAGGACCCTTACGGATACGGAAAGGGACTCAAGGGCATCGCGACGCGCTCGGGTATTGCGATGAGTACCCTGCCCGACATTCTGATTGCGTTGACGGCCATGAAAATAACGGGGGGACACAGCGATGTTCAAATTAACGGACAACCTGTGGCTGAGCGGCACATGGTCGCATCGATCTTGCGGACAGATCCCGGTGACAAAGTGGTGATCGCGATGGGAATTATCATTTGCATCGCCGCCTTAGTGCAATTCTTGTACGGCATCACCAGGGGCTACCGGGAAAGGCTTAATCTCGATGGGTTTTCCCGCGGCAGGAAACAACTCACGCATTCGCTGGCGTGGACGGGCTACTTTGCACGAGCGGTCATCGTGGGCATAATCGGATTTTTTTTCATAAAAGCAGGTATTCTTGATTCTCCTGAATATATTGTGAACACTGATAAAGCCTTCGATTTTATCGGCGATCATATCGGACATCTTTATTTCATTCTGGTTGCCCTTGCAACCATTTGCTATGGACTCTTCATGTTCATTCTTGGAACGGCTTACGATGTGGATAAAGACTGACTGGCCCGCACGGATGCCAAAAGCATATCCGTACGTGTGGCCGCTGCTTCTTCTTTTCGCCACTTCATGTTCTGAAAAGCCTCCTGGTGGCATCGTTCTCCAGGAAAGACTCAATCTTCCATCCATTGAGGGAAAAAGCGACTACCTCGCCTCTCCCTTCGTGACGGCGGGAGATCGCGTGTATATGGTCGGCTACCAGGATGGCACCTTCCCGGATCTGGGCTGGCATATACCGGGAGAAATGGGCGGAATCTGGGACCACCCGGTGAAACTCATGGATGGCTTCATGGCTAGCATAAGGTTTGACGACACCGGTCACACGGTCTGCCTCGACAGCGCCGCGAAGTTCGTCAACTATCCCATGGGCAACAGCCATTTCTATTCCCTCGTAAAAGAAAATATCAGCATTGAGCGTTTTCAATTTGTTCCTGACGGTCTGGAGGGGATCATCGTTGAATTCCGTCTGCGCAACGGTGGCCTGGGATCAAAGCACATCACCTTCTCGTTTACCGGCATGACCGACCTGCGGCCGACGTGGCTGGGTGAGCGAACGGGCATGATCGACTCGGAGGACGAGCTTCGGTTTGACGAGCGGACCCGCGCGGTCATTGCAAAGGACAAAAACAACCCCTGGTATACTGCTTTCGGTTCTTCCGTCAGGGAGGGGGTTACTTATTCGGCGGGTACTTCGGGCTGCCCTGCGGTTGCGCGAAAAGGTTTCGGTCGGGACGCGACGCTGACCTTTCCGATTACCCTGGACGAAAACGAAGAAAGAGTGATCCCTGTTTTCATCGCAGGCTCTTATACGTCGGAAGAATCAGTGCGGCGCACGTATGATTCTTTACAGATCCTGAGAGACCTTAAGCTGAAGAGAAAAATAGCCCGGCATGAAAAGTTGAATGCCGCCGCGCATCTCACGATTGAAGACAAGGGGCTGCAGCAAATGTACGAATGGCTGAAGTACAATTGCGATTGGCTTGTGCGCAACATTCCGGAGCAAGGCATCGGCATCGGAGCCGGCCTACCCGATTACCCCTGGTGGTTTGGCGCGGACATGACCTACGCGTTACAGGGTCTCCTGGCCACCGGCAATCATGACCTGGCGAGAAACTCTATTCTGTTATTGAGCAAGCTGTCGCAAAAGACAAACGGGAACGGGCGTATCATCCATGAAGCTTCCACGAATGGATCCGTCTACAATCCGGGCAACGTAAATGAAACGGCTCAGTACATCAGTCTGCTGATGGATTATTTATCGTGGACCGGAGACAAAGAGCTCACTGCGCAGCTTTTCCCGGACGTCAAAAAAGGGATCGAGTGGTTGACCCGGGAGCGGGATCCGGACCGGAACGGTTACCCGGATGGAAACGGAATGATGGAGATACCGGGGTTGGAGTCAGAGATGATCGACGTCGCAGTCTACACGCAGCAAGCCCTGGAAGACGCAGCGGAAATGGCATGGATACTGGGCCACCCGGATACCGCGAACGATTACCGGAAACTGGCCCGCGCTCTCAGAATAAAGATCAATAAAGAATGGTGGAATCCGCGGCAGGGATCTTTCGGTGACTTCAGAAGCACGGCCGGCGAAGCAGCGCCCATTCTTCAGGCGGCGATCGTCCGCGCGGATACGCTGCGGAAACCCTGGGCGGTGAACGAGTTAAAAGAAACACAAAAGCTTCTCGGCACCTACGCACCGCGCACGAAAGCGCCTTTTGTTGTTTACCATAACTGGGTGGTGAACACTCCCCTTGAAACAGGCATTGCAGACGCCGAAAAAGCTCGGATCGCCCTCGAGACGGCAAAGAGATATGAAAATCCGTTCGGAGTTTTTGTTACAGGCATAGACCGGACAGAGGAGCCGGACAGCGTTGTGACTGCATCGAGAAAGAAAACGTTTTCATACACCGGTGCCGTCATGACCCTGCCCACCGGCGTTCAGGCGGTTGCTGCCGCGCGTTATGGAACTCCCGATGATGCGCTCGTCTATCTGAAGAAGCTGCAGCGGTCGTTCAGCTATTCCTTGCCCGGCTCCATGTATGAGGTCTCGCCGGATTTCGGGATGGTCACGCAAGCGTGGAACATCTACGGTGTGGCTGTCCCCATTGTCAATTACATTTTCGGCATCCGTCCAAAAGCCTGCGATAAAGAAGTCACGATCGCTCCGCGGTTTCCCGTTTCGTGGAAAGAAGCTTCGCTTGAGAATGTCAAAGTTGGAAACAACTCTCTTACCCTCACGATAAGCCGGAAAAATGACCACACGGAATACAGGATCTTGCAAACGCGGCCTGACTGGAAAGTGAACGTTAATTTTCAAAACGCGAACAAGGTCGTTCTCAATGGCGAAGAGCTGCGCAGCAGGGTTTCCACCATCACTGCGACCGGGTCCGAAATAGTGCTGAAAATATATTGAAAACGAGTGGGTTTGGTTACACTTCATCGAGCAACGTCATGAATGCGACATGCCGGTTCTGAAACCTCCTGCGGTGTTGTTCCACTAATGCGGGAGCAAACACCTCGAGATACTTCTTTATGTCTTCGATGGTTCGCGCAAAGTACTGGACGCTGTAGGAGATCGTTCCCTCCTCCTGGTCGTGCAGCACTTTATACATTTTGTAATCGACAAAAAGCCCGGTGTCTAAAATGTCGCGTATGTGTTTCTCCTTCATGTAGCGCAGCCACTCCTCCTCGATCTCTTTGTCCACGCCGACGGTTACGTTATACAAAAGCATAAGCAAAGCTAAGCAGTTTTGACTAGATTACCTCCTTGACGATCCCACGCCGGTCCATAAATGTAAACGTGTCGCCTGCCTTCCGTCCCATCAGGCTTGCGCCGAGCGGTGAACCCGGAGAAACGATCACAAAACGCTGGTTGCGCAGGGTGACGTTTCCAATACTGATGGCGATAAATACAATCTCCTTCTCCGTCACCACCACGCTCCCGGGTTGAACAGAAGTGCTCTTGTCACTAATGCTGATTTGTGCGAGGGCCTGTTTGAGTTTCATAGACCCGGAAAGTTGGATCGCGTGTTGCTCGATCTGAAGCTGCATCATTGCTCTTCCGGTTTCATACTTGTCGCCGGCGCTGCTTTTCGTTTCAGCTTCGGGGGCTTCGCGAGCCGACTCGATCGCGCGCATTGAATTCGAAATGCGCGTCTGGATATACTCCACACAGTAGTTATACAATTCCTTTTTAATCCGCAACAATTGTTCAGACATATTCAGTCTTGGATGATTGGCCAGTCATCAGTCAGGATGCTGACACGTAGTCTTGCAGATACTGAAAATGCCTGGTAAGCTTTCCCTTGCTTGCGATGGTGGCTCTTTCAATGACGCTTTCTTTATCTTCGCCGAAGAGTCGCGGCAGGATCTTGTCGATAAGATCTCTTCCGAATTCTTCAGAGGCACTCCGGGGCAGTTCGCAGGGAAGGTTGTCGATGGCCATGACTGTGACGTTTCTTTCGCCGCTCAACGGAGGGACGACGGAATCACTTTTCGGGTCGTAATCATAGAGCGGGTCAACGATGGTACTCGGTCTCTTGGTGCTTGGAATCGAGCCATTGATATCACAGGTGATGTCGGCGATCACCTTTAATCTGAATGCCGGGTGCCGCATGTCGTCTTTCGTGAACAGCAGGGGGGCTTTTGGATTCCAGAACGCGCCCGCGATTAGAACGTCGGCCACGTCCGCGTATCGTTTAAAATCCGACTGATACCGCTCCGGGAATTTATGAAATTCATCGCGCATGAATTCGCCTCCATCCCCGCGCCGGTGGTAGTCTGCGCTGCCGAGCTGAACATAAACCGGCTCGTCAAAATTTGAATGAAGAAATTCGTGGGGGCTCACTTTCCGGATTCCGGCACTGTCCAGTGTCTCCATCGAGCCTTTGCCTACCCGTCCTGCCCCGGTCAGTGCAATCTTAATAGGCGGAAGGATGATTTTCCTGAGCTCACGCTTAAGGTCGTTAATGTCATGGCAGAGATAGGCTCTGCGTATTGTGAACAGGTCAAATCTCTTCCCATACGTCCAGAGCGCATTGTAGGCGCCAACAATTCCGGCATAACGCCCAAATGCCACAAGCCGGTTGTCATGCCGGTCTTTCAGCGCCTCATAATCGATGAGTGTGATATTCTTTTTCAGAATCTCCTGGAGCAGTTTCCGGTTGTAGGGTTGTTTTTTAAGAGTGTGGGAGAAGAACATATACGTCTTTCCGTCGATCAGCTCGGGAACAGGAACCTCTTTTATTCCCATGAGAATATCGCAACTGCCAAGATCCGCCGTGACTTCTATTCCAGCGTCGCGGTACTCGTCATCCCGGTATGCGCGCACCTCACTCTGGCGACACACCACCCTGACATCCGCGAATTTTTGTTCGATTTCTTTTGACTGGAGGGGAGTGAAGGGAACACGTTTGTCCGGAGGGATTTTGCCTTCCCTCAGCAGGCCGATCTTTCTCAGCTTCATGCGAACGATTTACTGCAAAGATACGCAGCGGATGCATACCATACGGAGGCGTCAAGATGAGAGGGTCAGCGTTCGAGAAAGCTTCCCAGGAGGGAGCTGCCTTCTTTGCCCCTGTTTTGGCCGTAGGGCGCCAACGCCTGGACGAGTTTTCGGATCGGCATGGATTGAAGCCACACTTTGCCCGTTCCGCGCAGGGTAGCCAGAAACATTCCCTCGCCGCCAAAGATCATCGACCGCAGACCGCCTGCCATCTGTACGTCAAATTCGATTTGGGACTCGAATGCGACAACACAGCCCGTGTCCACGCGCAGGGTTTCGTTGCTGAGCGTTCTTTCGATAACGGTTCCTCCCGCGTGTGCAAATGCTTTTCCGTCACCCTGCAGTTTTTGAAGAATGAATCCTTCGCCTCCGACTAAACCGGACCCGATCCTTTTGTTAAACGTAATTGACACCCTCGTTCCCAGGGCGGCGCACAGGAATCCGTCTTTCTGCACAATCAGCTCGTGATTGGGGCATTTCGAGAGGTCAATAGGGATCACCGTTCCGGGATATGGCGCAGAGAATCCAATCTTCGCCTTGCGGCTGCCGGTATTAGTGAAGTGCGTCATGAAGAGAGATTCACCGGTGAGTATTCTGCTGCCCGCGGAGAGCAGCTTGTCAAACAGTCCCTGCTTGGGGTTCGATCCATCGCCCATCTTTGCTTCAAAGACGATTCCCTCCGCCATGAACAACATGGCGCCTGCTTCTGCGATAACGGTTTCAAGCGGATCGAGTTCCACCTCAACGATCTGAATACTTTCACCCCTGATCTGATAGTCAATTTCGTGTGATGCCATCGTGCGTCGGTTTTTAAGAATTTGGTGCGCGGGAAGCGCAAAAATAGAAAGCCTGAAATCATCCGATGATCTCAGGCAAACTCAGGTTACAGATGCATTGCATGCAGTGTCAACAGAAAAATGCGAAAAGGTCAGCCTTTTTTCTTTTTACCTTTTTTCATGTCGTCGTAGTCCTCCCGCTCCGCGAGCTTTTTGTCGTCGACATTCTGGTTCAGGAATTCGTTGATCTTTTCAATGTTCATGTTGGACTTAATTTCCCCAAAAGAATCGATGGCGATGTCAAACCCCTGCAGGTCCTTGTGCACCCTTGGTTTTGGAGTGTTCCGCTTGGAATTATGATGCTTTGTCATACAAGTAATTACGCAACTTTCACCTGTAAAGTTTTCAAAGCATGGTCAATTCTCTGTATTACTTCGTTTTTCCCGATTATTTCCATGATCATCATCAGATCGGGCCCGCCGCCGGCGCCGGTCATGACCAGGCGAAGCGCCGGCAGGATCTTTCCAGCCGGCACAGTGAGGGCAGCCGCAACTCCTTCGAGCGTATTCCTGGCGATATCGGCATTAAAACCATCCAGCGACTTTATCTCATCGCGGTAAGCGGCCATAACTTTCGCGGCATCTGCGGTCCATCTTTTTGAAACGACCGATTGATCAAACGATTCAGGGGCTGCGAAAAAGAACTTGCCCTGTTCCCAGAAATCCTGTGGAAATGTGACGCGGTCTCGCATGACTTCAACGATTTTCAGCGCTTTATCCCGCGGGGAGGAGATGTTCTCTCTGGCCAGCGACTGTAACAGGTAAGTGGTCAGCTCGTCAGCGGGTTTTCTGCGAAGGTAATGCTGGTTAAACCACTGCGCTTTCAGGATATCAAACCGGGCGCCTGCCTTGTTTATGCGCTCGAGGGAAAACTCGCTGATCAGCTCATCCATGGAAAAAATTTCCTGCGGAGTTCCGGGATTCCAACCGAGCAATGCGAGAAAATTAACAAAGGCATCCGGGAGGTAGCCAGCCTCCTTGTAGCCGATGGCCACCTCTCCTGTTTCGGGATCCGGCCAGTTCAGAGGGAAGATTGGAAACCCGAGCCGGTCTGCATCGCGTTTGCTGAGCTTGCCGTTTCCGTCGGGCTTTAACAGCAGCGGCAGGTGTGCAAACTGGGGCATCTCCTTTTCCCAGCCGAAGCATTTGTACAACAACACATGCAGGGGCGCAGATGGAAGCCACTCTTCGCCTCGGATCACATGTGAAATCTTCATCAGGTAATCATCTACGACGTTGGCGAGGTGATACGTGGGCATCCCGTCGGATTTCATGAGAACTTTGTCGTCGATCTGGGACGAGTGAACCATCACCCAGCCACGGATGAGATCATTCAGGCGGACTTCCTCTTTTCGCGGCACTTTCAACCGGATCACATACGGGGTGCCGGCGTCGATCAACGCCTTTACTTCTTCCGGTTTAAGTGTAAGCGAATTGCGCATCTCCATGCGCGTAATGCTGTTGTATTGCTGGATGGCGACCCCGGCGGCTTTGAGCCGGTCGCGCATGGCATCGAGCTCCTGCTCAGTGTCGAAGGCGTAGTATGCTGAACCGTTGTCCAGGAGCTGCTGCGCATACCTGCTGTATATCTCTTTCCGTTCCGACTGCCGATAAGGCGCATAAGGTCCGCCGACGCCGACGCCTTCGTCAAATTTTATCCCGACCCATTCCAGCGATTTTCGAATGTACTCTTCAGCGCCGGGTACAAACCGGTTCTGGTCGGTATCTTCGATGCGAAGGATCATGGTGCCTTTGAGCTTGCGGGCAAGAAGATAATTGTAAAGGGCCGTTCTCACCCCTCCGATGTGCAGCGCC
>DASVOT010000765.1:0-5086 GCA_036383235.1 Chryseosolibacter sp. | reverse complement strand
CTCCTTAAGATGAGAACTGATAAACAGTCCGGGGAACGACAACAGCGCCAGGAGCAGCGCCATCCCCACTCCGGTTGCGGCAAGGAAAATTGTGAGCAGATCGGGAATGTTGTTTCCTCTGCAGAGGGAAACCACTGCCTGGCATGCCAGGCCTGCGATGAGCCCCAACAGGATTCCGGGTTTGTGCGCCTGCGCAATCTGGTACCAGGTCACGTCGGTTAGCTGAAGGCTGAGCTGGGCCATGAGCAAGAAATTACCAACCAGAGAGGCGGCGACTCCCCATGCCACTCCCGGCAAGCCCCAAAACTGTCCGATCCAGGAACCGGTCAGCACCATCGCTGCATAGATCACCTGGCGCCAGGCCCTGCGGTAAACCGCTCCCGTTGCGCGGCACAGGGAATCGCTCATTTTATAACTCATTCTGAAGAGCAGGCTGCATGCAAGGATCTGAAACGGGGTGATCACCTCGCCCCATTCGGGACCGAGCATAACCATGACGATTTCCGGGGCGAGCAAATAGGAGAGAAAGCTCAGGGGAATCGCCACCAGGGCGATGATGCTCACTCCGGTGAGATAAGCCCTCGACACGCGCGTCTGGTCAGATTGCACTTTTGCCATGGCGGGGAAGAGCGCTTTGTCCAGCGCATTTCCAAACAAGCCGGCGGGCATGACCATGAACTGGTAGGCTCTTCCGTAAATGCCGAGAAGGCGCGCGCCGAGCAGTCTGCCGACGACGAGGTTATCGCCCTGAAGCGCAAGGAAATTCGCGATCCGTGCAAGGGTGAATCCGCCGCCGAAGAAGAGCAGATCCCGGAAGGCCGTTCTGTCGAATCCCAATTTTTTCGGAAAAGGCTGAACCGACAGTAGAAAGGCAGTCAGCACGATGGCTTGTGCCAGGCTGGCAAACACAAGGGACCACACGCCGAGCCCGAGATACGCCAGCACAATTCCCACCAGTCCGTATCCGATCGCATACGAACCCACTTCAATCGCAGAATTGATCCGGAATTTCATGTTCCGCTGCATCAGCGCCTGGGCAATAATGGTAAAGGAGTTGATAAGGAAAACAATGGAGAGAACGCGAAGGATATTTGTTAAGCCAGGCATCCTGAAAAACAGGGCAACGAATGGGGCGGTTACTAAAAGCAGTAGGGAAAAAAAGGCGCCAATCATCAGCGAGAGCGTAAGACCCGTGGTGAGGTGCCGTGTTTCTATTTCAGTCCGCTGCACGAGTGCGGGACCTACGCCCATCTGGGTGAACATCTTGGAAAACTCCAGCACGACGAAGGCGATCCCCATTAAACCGAACTCGCCCGGCGTGACGAGCCGGGCCAGGACCGCAACCACTCCGGTTTTCAGTACTGCCTGAACACCGCTGCCGAGCAACACCCAGAAGAATCCGCGGAAGGTGCGTTGTAAGAGACCCTTTGAGGGCTGACTGCTTTCGGTTTCCATGTGGCAAGGATTATTGTAAGGGAGCGACCCATTTAGAATTCAACTTCTGCGTAGGTTCTGCAGAAGAATATTTTTTCCGGGCACATGGCACGACCAATGGCATATGATTTTTACAATTCGTCATACTGATTTAACTAATGCAACGGAGGTGCTGAGTGCTTCAAACAAACTAAAAATCATATGCCACGTGTCCGTGAAATCAATGATATATGTTGTGTTTTTTCAAGGCATCGATCATCGAACTTTAACCGCATACCCGACATTGCCAGACAGCTCTTCTTTCATCCGCGATCCCCGTGTCTCCGAATGTGAAAAGAGCCAGTCCATGACATGATCATAAGGCAATGAAACCTTCTTACGTATCATCACACCACTCCAATTTTAACCCATGCGCCATACCGTATGTCCAGATTGTCGCAAATTCTACCCATTTTGTATTTCACAACCGACGTGTTGTTATTGATCCTTGCTTTTTTCGGCTCCGGTTTCTTTTTCAAAAGAAATTATTTTGAAGGCTCGCAATGGATCGCGTTGCCCTTGGCCATTGTGCTGTGGGCTGTTATCGGTTATCTGAGAAGACTGTACCAGTCAAATCTGCACAATGGATTCAGCCTTCGGATGATCAGCTACAGCAAAACGTACCTGATCTTCGCTGCCGGGCTGATGACCATCTCCTACATTATATTTGACTTTCCGGCCGACTTCTTCAAATCCTTATTGTCTTTCGCGCTTTTTTTCCTTGCTGCCAACATCCTGGTGAACAGCATCCTCATAAAGAGCATAAGCCTGTGGCGCTCGCGAGGGGCGAACATCAAGCACACCCTGGTGATCGGTGCGGGCGAGCTGGCGCTGAGAGTTGCGCAGTACTTTGAGGCTAACCCCGACTTCGGCTTTCGGTTGAAAGGACACCTGAAATCCGCCAAGGAAGAATGCAAGGTCGGCTCCGAAAAAGTTTTGGGCACACTCCGGCACCTCAAACCGTATCTCATGAATAACTCCGTAGATGAGATCATTATCGCGCTCCCCTATGGGTCGACCGCCAACCGGATCAAATTTATCGTCGGCCAGGCCGACCTGTATGGTATCCGGGTGAGCTTCATTCCCGACTACGACAGTCTGTTTGGCAAGCATTGCAAGATCATTCACGACCGCGGGCTGGAAGCAGTGAACGTCCGTCAACTGCCGCTGGATGAATTTTATCCGATCGTCGAAAAGGTCGTCTTCGATTTCCTTTTTGCCTCTGCTGTCCTCTTCTTCCTGTTTCCCGTGTTTGCCGCCATCGCCATTCTGATCAAGCTGGATTCTCCGGGGCCGGTATTCTACTGCCCGGTGAGAGTGGGGCGAGGTGGCAGGAATTTCAAGGTATACAAGTTCCGGACGATGTATGAAAACGATCCCGTGATCGGAGGTACACGTTCGACGCAGGTCAACGATCCGCGCATTACCCGGGTAGGGAAGGTGCTGAGGAAGTACAACCTCGACGAGCTGCCTCAGTTCCTCAATGTTTTTTTAGGAGATATGAGCGTGGTCGGCCCCAGGCCGCACCGAAATTACCTCAACAAGCAGATGCGCGAACGCTATGATAAGTATATGATCAGACATTACTTCAAACCCGGCATCACCGGATGGGCGCAGGTGAACGGATGGCGCGGTCCTGCCGAAACAGAGACGCAGATCATTGAAAGGACGATCCATGACCTGTGGTATTTTGAGAACTGGTCATTCCTGCTGGACCTCAAGATCATCTGGCTGACAATTTTCAGCAGGAAGGCTTATCAGAACGCATTTTGAAAAATCCGTTAAAAAGGATAGCGCGTCCGGATGCCCTCACAGAAACGGGACCGTTCGCAACAGAGCCGGAACAGGAAACGAAGCGGCCTGGTACATTTTTTTATTGCCGCATGATGCTTAATTCCGCCCTGAAAAAAATTAGTATATGAAGTATAAGAACCTTTTTATTCTCTCCCTTTCGTGCCTGTCGATCTGGGGTTGCGTTCCGAACAGGAAGATCGTCTACATGCAGGATCTCAAATCCAATGAGGTCGTCGCAAAATCCGGCGATCTTATTCCCTATGAGGTTGATGAATACCGGATCCAGTTTAACGATGTTATCGATGTAACGATGAAAACCACGAGCCCGGAGCTGAACGAGATACTGGATGTCGACCGGTCGCAGTCGGACCTGAGAAACATCGAGGGAATGAACAGCGGGGATGCCTTTTTTCTTAATGGCTACACCGTTGACAAAGACGGGTTTGTTAACCTGCCCCTGGTGGGAAATATACACGTGGTGGGAATGAGCGTGAAGGAAGCCCAGGAGGCGATCGAACAGCATCTCACCAAATTCGTGCTGGAAGACAATTATTATGTGCGCGTGCGGTTGGGGGGAATTCGCTACAGCGCACTCGGGGAATTTAACAAACCGGGCAAATTTACGGTGCTGCAAAACAGGCTGACCATTTTTGAAGCGATCGCGAACGCGGGCGACCTCACCACATCGGCCAAAAGAACGACAGTCCGCCTGGTCAGGCGATACCCCGAGGGCATCCGGACCCACACGGTCAATTTGTTGAGCGATAAGATTATGGAATCGGAGTTCTTTTTTATCAGACCCGATGATATGATCTATGCCGAACCCATGAAGGTGAGGCAGGTCGGCACCGGCCTGACACTGGCACAATCACTACAGGTGGCGTTGTCGGTTGTAACGGTCGCGCTTCTCTATTTGAATGTCACAAATTGAATGAACACGATTACCCCGGTAGAATATAATAAAACGCATCGGTTTAAATGGCTGAAAAAATGAAAGTGACTTCACAACATCATAATTATGACCGTCAGGATGGCGAGGACAGTTTTGATTTCAAATCGCTCATTCTGAAATACCTCGCGGCGTGGCCCTGGTTCCTTTACTCAATCGGCGGCGCCTTGCTCCTCGCTTTTGCCGTCAACCAGCTCACTCCGCCGGAATACAAAATCCAGAGCAAGTTTCTGATCCGCGAGGATGACAAAGGCATGGAGCTCTTCAACACCGAGGCGGCAAAGGATATCCCTCCGCCGAAAGGCCAGAAGCTGGCCAACGGATCCATCATCATCAAATCAAGGTCCCTGGCGGAAAGCGCGCTCGACCGTCTGAATTTCGATGTCGAATATTACGAAGAGGGATTGCTTTCCGATGCGGAGATCTACAGGAACGCGCCCCTGCAAGTGGAAGTAGACTGGAGCCATCCGCAGCTCACGAACGGCAAGATGAAGATCACCTGGGATGATCACAATTTTTACCAGCTGGAGCTGCAGGATAAGGAGTTTACGCAATACGCTCCGGGGGAGAGCATGCCCGTGATCGTCGAGCCGGCGTCGCTGCCTGCGAAGAAATATCCTTTCGGTCACTGGATCGACTTCCCCGAGGGCAGGCTGAAGGTCAACCTGAAAAGCATTGAGGAGAGCGGTTCACTCATCATCAGGCTGAGGGACCGTGAGAGCCTCATTCTGCAATACACCGGCGACGACCTGCAGGTCGTTCCTGCTGACAAGATCTCTTCCATTCTGCTGCTGACGCTGGATACCCGCGAACCGTACAAAGGAAGCGAGTACCTCAATACGCTTATGCAGGTCTTCCTTGAAAACGAGC
>DASVOT010000764.1:0-5791 GCA_036383235.1 Chryseosolibacter sp. | reverse complement strand
ACTTCAATCACTTCGGCATCCGCCGCAGCGGGAGAAGTGATGTCGTTCCATGCGCGCAACCCTGTAAAGATCAGGATGGCCAGCGTAATGGCCGGGATGATCGTCCAGGCCAACTCCAGATAATGGTTGTCGGGATAGAATTTCGCCTTGCGGTTGTCCTGGTGCTGGAAGCGAAAAACAAACACTCCCATCACCACGCTGATGATGGAGAACGCCACGACCGTCACGCCCATCGTGATCCAGAACAGGGTATCCGTCCACTCGCCGTGAACAGAGGCCACCGGAAGGGTATAGTCGTCGAAGAACGCAAATGAATACCAGAAAAAGCTGATCAGCGCCACGATGGTGAACGCCAGGAATAAAAATGCATTCAGCTTGTTGCTCGAGTCCACACGCGGGGCAACTTTCAGGTCACGCCTCTTGGCGAGCGAGACCAGGTTGCTGACCCGGAAGATCAGGTAAAGAATGACAAGGATCAGAACAACACCTAAGACTATTATCAGATTCGTCATAATTTCTTTTCCTTTTTAAATGTGATGATGAAGACTCTCTGCCAGCGTCGGATGATTCTTTCCTACCAGCGGGTATTTAGCCATTGTGCCGAGTACAACCAGTAAATACGACGCGAGGAAAACCAGGGCGATGCCGATCTCCAGTAACCCGACCGCACCTTCTTCCTTCATGACGCCGGGGGTGATCATGTTGTAGAAGTCAAACCAGTGGCCCACCAAAAGGATCGGACAAACGACCTTGAGCATCGAATTCTGCCGTTTCGCGTCCCGGGTCATAAGGAGCAGGAAGGGAAGAACGAAGTTCAGGATGAGGTTTGCATAGAAGATCCAGTTATAGGGGCTCGTTCTTGTCCTTTCGACAAAGTAGACGGCTTCTTCGGGGATGTTTGCGTACCAGATCAGCAGGAACTGGGCGAACCAGATGTAGGTCCAGAAGATCGTAAACGCGAACATGTATTTTCCAAGGTCGTGGAGGTGATTGGCATTTACAACCCTCAGGTAGCCGGCATCCTTGAGGTAGACGCAGATGAGTGAAATGGCCGCAAGACCGCTGATCCACCAGCTGGCGAATACATACCATCCAAACATGGTGCTGAACCAGTGCGTATCGATGCTCATCACCCAGTCCCACGCGGCAACGGAGCTGCTGATGGCAAAGAACAGCAGAAACTTGACGCTTGTCGCCCGGTTTTTATACCAGTATGCGGTCGTATTCTCGAGGTCTTCCGCCAGAAGGTTCTTGCGGACGCTGAGGTAAAACCAGTACCACATTCCCAGGAACAGGACCATCCTGAAAATAAAGAACAGCGGGAACGTGCCCCCCTCCAGGGGCCAAAAGAAATACGCGCTTTTCCCGTTTATGATCTCATCGAACGCGGGTCCATCCTGGTAAAGTCCGGAATGGGTCCAGTGAAAAATCGTATGATGTGTCAGGAAGTAGAGGACGATCAACATCAATCCCCCGACCGGGATCCAGTTTCCCATCGCGAGCGGTATGCGGATTACTCCCGCCGACCATCCAGCCTGCGCTGCATAATGGATGGCCACGAAAAACAATCCGATGATACCAAGGCCCAGAAAGAAAATGTTGTTCATCCAAAGGCTCGTATAGATTCTCTTCAGCCAGGCATCAGGGCCTTCATGCTCTGCAGACGCATGAATCTCCTGGACGGCGGCCCCTTCCTGATTCGCAGCCACCACTTCGTGGTGCCCGGCGGCCGTCGCGTGCCCCCCTCCTTCCGGCGCAGGGGCCCTCATAGCAGAAAATATTCCGACAACGAACAAAAACAAACCGACAGCGAGAAGGATGAATAATTTATTCCGGCTTTCCCGTCTGAAGATATATTGTTCGTCTTCAATAATTACATGAGCCATCGTATTGAGTTATTATATTAGTCAATTGTCATTACCTACCCCTATACCCTTATACCCCTATACCTTTATCTCTGGAGAGTCTTCACATATTTCGCGATTCTCCACCGGTCGTCCGGGCTGACCTGAGAGCCGTGCGGCCACATGAGCCCTTTTCCATACGTGATCACATGGAAGATGTGCCCTTCCGTCATATTCTTGAGGGCATCGGACTTGTAGTTGGGTACACCTGCGTAGGCGCTTTTTTCTTTGCCGTCGATGGTGACGCCGGTCGCAACTTTGCCGTTGCCTTCGCCTTTCGGTCCGTGGCAGTGGTCGCAGTACATTTCGAAGAGCGCTTTTCCCGCTGCGATCACCGCGGCGCTGGAGTCAAGCGGATTTTTCAACCTGTCGGCCATGCGCAAACCCGTTGAATCGTTGGGAAGCCTGTACGGCAGCCATCCTTGCGAATTTCTCTTTACCGTATTGGCGGGAGGCATCCGCATGTTCATGCGGTGAGGGTTGAAATAATTTGAATTGAAATACTCGGCATGGCCATCCTCGCCGTTCGGGCCCGTCGGGTAATCAATTGAGGTGGCCCAGCGCCCGGCGTTTACATCCGTGATCTGGGTAAACGGATCGTAAGGAACGGAGTGATACATGTTGGGTGCATACTCAAGACCGGGATTATCGCCCTCGCCGCTACAGCCCGCGAGAAGAGCAACCCCGCCAAACAATGCCAGTAATTTTTTTGTCCGATGCATATTCTGATTGTCAATTGTGAGCAGCGCGCGATAAGAGACGGCATTTCAGTGTTTCAACCATCCTCTCCACCGCTACCCTTATATCCTTATATCCTTATATCCTTATATCCTTATACCTCTATACCCTTATACCTTTTATCAGGAGAAGACCTTCTCATTTACCTCTGAGGCGCCGGCATCCTTGAGGATGCGGGTCAGGTCTGAAGGCGACTTCGCGCTGTTGTAGTGGAGGTCGATGGCAATAATATGTTTATCCTGTGTGCTGCGGAGGTCGAACTGCCTCGGCCATCCGTATGGTTTCATATCGCTGACGATCATGAAAGTCGCCACCATTCCGAGTGCCGACAACAGCACCGTGAATTCGAAAGTCACGGGGATGAACGGAGGCAGGGCCGCATGCGGCTTGCCGCCGATGATCATAGGCCAGTCAAATCCCAGCATCCATACCTGTGTAAACAGGGCCAGGGTGGTGCCGGTCAGACCGAAGAGAAAGGCAGCGATCGGCAGGCGGCTTCTCTTGTAGCCGAGCACTTCATCCAGGCCGTGAACGGGAAACGGGCTGAACACTTCGTGGATCTTCACGCCCTGGTTCCTCAACAAACGCACGGCGTTGACCAGCACATCTTCGTCGTCAAAAACACCTGTCAGAAATTTTGTATTTGCGGCCATTGTATCTCTGGGTTAACAACTCATGATTAATGATGGGTCTCTTCTACTTCACGCGGCGTTCCTTCGAACGCGTCCGACGTGGATTTCACAATACTTTTCACTTCCGCGATGTTGATCACGGGGAAAAATTTCGCAAACAACAGGAACGCGGTGAAGAAAAATCCGATCGTAAAGATGAATTCGCCCACGTCGTAGATTGTCGGGTGGAACATGGTCCAGCTCGAAGGAAGGTAATCGTGGTGCAGGTCGATGACGATGATACAGAACCGCTCGAACCACATTCCGATATTGATGATGATGGAGATAATAAAGGAGGCGACGATGTTTGTCCTTACTTTCCGGATCCAAAGGGTTTGCGGTGTGATGATGTTACAGAGCATCAGCGACCAGAAGGCCCAGGAGTACGCGCCGGTTGCTGCACCCCAGGACATATAAGTGTAGTGTTCGTATTCGCCCATCGCATACCATCCGATAAAAAATTCCGTGATATAGGCGATGGCCACAATCCCGCCCGTGACGATCATGATGATGTTCATGAGCTCGATGTGGTAGACGGTAATATAATCTTCCAGCTTCATCACCTTGCGCGTGACGAGCAGCAGGGTTTGTACCATGGCAAATCCGGAGAAAATGGCGCCGGCGACGAAGTAAGGCGGGTAGATGGTGCTATGCCAGCCGGGGATAACCGAAGTGGCGAAGTCCATGGACACGATCGTGTGAACGGAGAGCACCAGGGGCGTGGCAAGTCCTGCCAGGATGAGCGCTACAGACTCATAGCGCATCCAGGTTTTCGCGCCGCCCTGCCATCCGAAGCTCATCGCATTGTAGATCGCTGCCCGCGTGTTGTGTCCGGAGAGGACAGCCCGGTCGCGGATGGTGGCGAAGTCGGGAATGAGTCCGATATACCAGAACACGAGCGACACAGTAAAGTATGTGGAGACCGCGAACACGTCCCAGAGGAGGGGCGAGTTAAAGTTTACCCAAAGGGAACCGAAGGCGTTGGGCAACGGTAGTGCCCAATAGAAGCCAACCCAGAGGCGGCCCATGTGCAATGCGGGAAAGGATGCGGCGCAGATAACGGCAAAGATCGTCATGGCTTCGGCCGCGCGGTTGATCGACATTCTCCAGCGCTGGCGGAACAACAGCAAGATCGCCGAGATGAGCGTACCGGCGTGACCAATACCGACCCACCAGACGAAGTTGGTAATATCCCAGGCCCATCCGACGGTTTTGTTAAGACCCCAGACCCCGATGCCCTCCCAGAGGAGCACGCACACGCAGTAAAATCCCAAACCAAGCAACGTCAGCGCAATAGCAAACGCTATGTACCAAAGATTTGAAGGTTTGTTTTCAACATGCCGGCCTATGTCAAAGGAGACATCGGAAACCTTTTTACCGCCGGTGATCAATGGGTCGCGAATTGCGGAAATTACTTGCATTGTCGTCTTGTCGTTATCCTTTATACTTCTTTTAATCTTATGCTTTTGCGCCGTTCCGGTTTCTAACTTTCGCGAGATAGAAAATGTTCGGGCGCGTATCGATCTCTTCAAGAACGGAGTACGCTCTCGGATTATCGGATTCCTTGTCGTTGATCTGTTTCCGGTTCGGATCCAGAGGTCTCACCTTCAGCAGCCTGGCGATCTTGCTTTCCGGGTTGTTCATATCGCCGAAGACGATCGCTCCCGTGGCGCACGCAGCCTGACAGGCAGTCACTACCTCGCCATCCTTCAACGGCCGCTTCTCTTTGCGCGCATTGAGCTTGCCGGCCTGGATGCGCTGGACGCAGAACGTGCATTTTTCCATCACACCACGCGAACGAACCGTTACATCCGGGTTCAGCACCATCTTGCCAAGGTCGCTGTTCATGGCAACGTTTACGTCCGCAAACTGTTTGTTATCGTGATATTTAAACCAGTTGAAGCGCCTTACTTTATACGGGCAGTTATTCGCGCAATAGCGCGTGCCGATACAGCGGTTGTAGGTCATCTGGTTGAGCCCTTCGGAACTGTGCGTGGTCGCGGCCACCGGACAAACCGTTTCGCAGGGTGCGTTGTTGCATTGCTGGCACAACATCGGTTGAAAGACCACTTCAGGATTGTCTGCCGCAATTTCAGCGCCCTTGTAATCTTCCGGCGGCGCGTCGCTGGCGTAGTAGCGGTCGATGCGAAGCCATTGCATTTCGCGGCGGTTGATCACCTCCTGGCGGCCCACAACGGCTACGTTGTTTTCCACCGTGCAGGCCACGATACAGGCTGCGCATCCGATACAGGTGTTGAGGTCGATGGCCATTCCCCAATGGTGGTTGTTGTAATCGTAGTTCTTCCACAGGGTAACACTCTCGGGATCGGTTACATCGCCCGCGGCTTTCCATGTTTTTGTCTTTGGCTTGAACCGCTCTCTCTGGAAACTGCCATCGTTGAATTCGCTGAGGCTGGTTTCCTGGATCACCGACTCGCGGCCCATATAGGTGTTATAGGTCTGAGTCTGGGCAAGCTG
>DASVOT010000763.1:0-8063 GCA_036383235.1 Chryseosolibacter sp. | reverse complement strand
ATCCAGCTGTTTTTCGGATCGATCTGATAATATTGTTTAAGCACGCCGCTGTTGATCATCTTATACATGAATTCGTGCGGAAGATACCGCTCGCCTTTGTCGTTCGCCTCTTTCCAGAGCTGGTAAATATGCTTCTGCAATCTTCTGAACGCTTCTTCTTCGGGTATGCAGGTATCCGTCACCCGGTTCATTCCTTTTCCCAGCAGCTCCCATTCCATCTCGGGGGTCAGATCGCGGTAATTGGGTATTCGCTTGTAGTAATCGTGGGCAACGAGGTTCATGATATCCTCCTCGAGGTTGGCGCCGGTGCATGAAATGATCTGTACTTTGTCCTGCCGGATCATTTCGGCGAGGCTGATGCCCAGTTCGCCGGTGCTCATAGCGCCCGCAAGTGTGATCATCATTTTTTTACCGTCCTGCAGGTGTTTTTTATAGGCTTTCGCCGCATCCACAAGGGTGGCCGCATTAAAGTGCAGGTAATGTTTTTCAATAAAGGATGAAACCGGTCTGTTTTGACTCATGCTGTGCTTTTAAATTTTTCTTGCGAAAATACATAAAATGGGATGATTTGGATACAGGCAAATATATTTCGACCTTTCCGGGATTAAATTGTCGCCATTACTGTTTTAGCCGGATGCTGGATACATTGAGGATTGGGTTGTGTGTGTTTGGTTTGGTCGCTATCCATACCGATATCCTGGCGCAGACAGGAACCGATGACGGCTTTGAGCTGGTCAGGGATGAAGACAGCATACTCGTGTATGAACGATGGGTCTCCTTTCCGAATTCAGAACCGCCGACGACGGCGCGCGAAGTAAAGAGCGAATTCTACGTCAAAGGGACTGTCGAAAATGCGCTGGCGCTGCTGCAGGATGAATCGAAGATCTTCGCCTGGCAAAAGCACGTCACGGAATTCAAAGTCTATCCGCACACCGATTCCCTCTGGTACGAGTACTCGTACCACGATATTCCCTGGCCGGTGAGCGATCAGGATCATTTCCTCGAATACCGGATCCAGCATCCGGTCGAGGATGGCACATTCATCACTTTCCGCACGGTTGAAAATAAGAAGCTCGCTCCTGTCAGACCGGGCGTGTCGCGCATGACCCTTGCGGGAAGCTGGTATCTGGAAGAAATTCCGGGGGGCAAGGTCAGGGCAACGTACAGGATCCTGTCGATGCCCGGAAACCTGCCACGGTTTCTGACCGACCCGGTGATACGCAACAACCTGATGAGCACCGTCAGGAACTATATCGATATCCTGGAAGACGGGTATCATGCGCGCCTCCGGTACGGAGAGAAAGATTCGCGCTGAGCGTTGACGAGCCTATTCGGCCAGGACCGGCCGTTGTACAAGCGATTTTACCGTGGCCTCGAGAATCTCGAACGCACCTTCCGCCATCCGGTTCTCGGTATCCAGCGTGGGGTTCACCTCGGCAATTTCCCAGGCGCATACTTTCGGACTTTTTGCGAGCTCCGCGTTCAGCACCTTTGCTTCGTCAACGGTGAGCCCATTGGGCACCGGGGTTCCCGTTCCGGAGGAGATGCGGGAATCCATGCTGTCGACATCGAACGACACATACAGGAGGTCGCAGTGGTCGAGCATTTTCAACGCTTTTTCCGCGATGGCGGCTCCCCCTGCCTTCTTCACCTCTTCTGTTTCGATGAAGTTGACATTGTATTTATTCAGCAGGTAGTTCTCCGGCTTTTCAAGATCGCGCACCGCGATATACACGATGTCTTCGGGATAGATCTTGGCTCCGGGAATGCCCACGTCCTTGATCTGCTCCCAGTATTCGAGCGTCTCACCGCGGGGATCGTTGACCTTGCATTCGAGGTTGTCGATGTCGCAGGCCATCGACAAGGCCATTCCGTGCATGTTGCCCGAGGGCGTAGTGAACGGCGTGTGGATGTCGGCGTGCGCATCGATCCAGATTACGCCAAGCCGGCTCTTGGGATAGGCCTTCTTGATGCCGGCGATGGTGCCATACGCGGTGCTATGATCCCCTGCCATGATCACCGGAATGTAGTCGTTCCAGATCGTCTCATATACCTCCAGGCATACACGCTCTTCCATGATCATGACGCCGTCAATAAACTTGGCATACGAGTGCTTGGCGCCGTCAAACAAAAGTTCATTGACATTTTCGACTTCTACGGATTCGTACTGTTTGAAAAAATCAGAGTTCAGATCCAGGCTGGCTATCTTCATCGCCTCAACGCCCAGGCTGGCGCCCCGCGTTCCGGCCCCTATCTCCGATTTTACTTCTATGATCTTGATCTCTTTCATGGTTTATTATTTTTTCGACTCACCGGTCCGCTTTTAATGTACGCTCGTCTCAAACTAAACGGATCCTGTTCATCTGCTATTTCTTTATTTTGCCTGTTTTCCACCCGTTCCATCATGTCTGCCGTTCGGCCCAGGTATAAAAAGGTATCTACATAAGTTTTATTGTGAATAACGCCGAATCGGGCACAGCAAAACCGCCGACTTTAGAGGTCGGGCAATGGGTGTGCGATGGAGAAAAATAAAACGGTAAGGCGGTCAGCCATAGGTTCCGGGCGCATATTGCAAAGATGGCAAATTTATCCCAATATTGCATTTCTTCGGGGGTAATCGTTTGGTTCACAAAAGCCTTGACTCGCGGTTGAAAGCAGACAGGAACCGTAACCGGAACGATATTTTTCACCTCTGTTTTTTCAACAGGATGTACTTAACAACCACCAATGGCTAAATGAAGAGCTACCGCGAGCTGATCGAGCAAACATTCGAATTTCCCCAGAAAGAGTTTAAAGTCAGAGACCACGAATTGCTGTTTAACGATGTTCCCCTGATGAACATCATCAAGGAATACGGAACGCCCCTGAAAATTACCTATTTACCCCGGATCAGCGAGAATATCCGCTTTGTCCAGGCGACTTTCAACAATGCCATCGAACGGTTCCGGTACAACGGCAAATACACGTACTGCTACTGCACCAAATCCTCGCACTTTTCCTTTGTGACCGAGGAAGCGCTTAAAAACGAGGACGTCCACCTGGAAACGTCGTCATCCTACGATATCCCGATCGTACGGGCGCTTTATGAGCGTGGCAAAGTCACAAAAGATACCTATATCATCTGCAATGGGTTTAAAATGCCCCTGTATACACAGTATATCAGCGAATTATTAAATGATGGGTTTAAAAACTGCATCCCGATCCTCGACAAAATGGGCGAGATCGACGCCTATGAACAGGCGGTGAACGCACCCTATCAGGTCGGCATCCGCGTAGCGGCAGACGAAGAACCCAAATTCGAGTTCTACACCTCGCGGCTGGGCATCCGCTACAGCGACATCACCCCCTTTTACCGTGAGAAGATTGAAAAGAGCGACAAGGTTTCGCTGAAGATGCTCCATTTCTTTATTAACACCGGCATTAAGGACACCGCGTACTATTGGAGCGAACTCAGCCGGTTTATCTTCAAATATTGCGAGCTGAAAAAGATCTGTCCTACGCTCGATTCCATTGATATCGGCGGAGGTTTTCCCATCAAAACATCGCTGACCTTTCAGTATGATTATAAATACATGATCGAACAGATCGTGGAAAACCTGAAATGGATCTGCGACAAGAACAACGTCGAAGTGCCGAACATCTTCACCGAATTCGGCAGCTATACCGTTGGCGAAAGCGGCGCGGTGCTTTATAATGTTATCGATCAGAAACTGCAGAACGACAAGGAACTGTGGTACATGATCGACGGCTCGTTCATCACGCACCTCCCGGACGCATGGGGGATGAACCAGAAATACATTCTCCTGGCGATCAATAAATGGGACGATCCCTATCACAAGGTCAACATGGGCGGGCTCACGTGCGACAGCATGGATTACTACAATTCGGAAGCCCACTCCGGTGAAGTGTTCTTACCCATGATCAATGATGAGGAGCCGCTCTACATCGGCTTCTTTCACACGGGCGCTTACCAGGAATCGCTTGGAGGCTACGGCGGCATTCAGCATTGCCTGATCCCGGCGCCGAAGCATGTACTCATCGATCGCAACGAAGACGGCGAAATAACTTCCAGGATGTTTGCCCCTGAACAAAACAGCGAGAGCATGCTCAAAGTGCTCGGTTACCTGAAATCCTGACCCGTCTCCCAATTGGCCAATTGACCAATTGCAACGTGTCCAAATCCTCTGTCATTCGCAGGAATGATTTTTGTCAGCCTCGCCCGACGAATATCACGTGCATTTTTCCGGGAGAATCTTTCGCCGGAGTTTTTTTTTCTCTATATTCCATTCACTTTCCCCCCGGCTGGTAGTTAATTTTTCGCAAGCATGAAAAACAGCAGGAACTCGTTTCGCCCTGGAATGATCCGCCGCATTTCCCCCACCGGATCAAGAGCAGGGTGTCGATATACAATCACCAATTATCACCATTATGAAAGTCTATGATGACAAGCACATCAAGAACATAGTTCTGTTGGGTGCGCCAAAGGCCGGCAAAACTTTGCTGGCCGAAGACATGACGTTCGAAGCCGGTATCACACACCGGAGAGGTACCATTGAAGGTAAGAACACCGTATCAGATTACCACGACATCGAACAAGAGCGTGGTAATTCTGTTTTTGCGACACCCCTTCACACCGAGTGGAGGGATTACAAGATCAATATCATCGACACGCCGGGATTCGACGACTTTATCGGAGAGATCATCGCCTCCACACGCGTCGCCGACACCTGCGTCATGGCGATCAATGCCCAGCATGGCGTGGAAGTGGCGACCGAGCTGATCTGGAACTACGTCGACAAATTCAGCAAGCCTACCATTTTCGCCATCAACCAGGTGGACCACCCAAAATCGGATTTTGACGGGGCGCTGGCTTCCCTCCGGGAGCGGTTCGGCAACGCGGTGACGCAAATGCAATACCCCCTCAACGAAGGAGAATCTTTCAATGCCATCATAGACCTGCTCAAAATGGTGATGTACCAGTTCCCGGCCGATGGCGGCAAACCGGAAAAATTGCCGATCCCCCCCGCGGAAAAAGAAAAAGCCGACAGGCTTCACAACGAGCTCGTGGAGAAAGCCGCAGAAAATGACGAGACGCTCATGGAAAAATACTTTGAGAAGGGAACACTTGACGAAGACGAGATGCGCACCGGGCTGAAAGCGGGCATGATCCACCACGACATCTTCCCCGTCTTCTGCATGTCGGCGAGAAAAAATATGGGAACAGGCAGGATGATGGGATTCATCGACAATGTTGCACCTTCGCCGCGCGAAGCAAAACCGGAACGGACTACGGCCGGAACCGAGATCGAATTCGACCCCGACAAGCCAACGGTACTTTTTATATTCAAATCCCACCTCGAGCAGAACCTGGGCAAGCTGTCGTTTTTAAAGGTCATTTCGGGCACCGTCTCCACTTCTTCGGAGCTGATCAACAGCCAGACCGGTGCGAGCGAACGCTTTCACCAGCTATTTATCATGGATGGAAAAAACCGAACCCCGGTAGACAAGCTCGTCGCGGGCGACATTGGCGCAACGCTGAAGCTTAAAGACACGTACACGAATCAAACCCTTCACGACAAAGCATACGACGTTACCATCGAGCCCATCGTTTTTCCCGAACCCAGGATCAGCACCGCCGTTATCGCACAGAGCAAGAACGACGAGGAAAAGATCGGAGAAGTGCTCCAGAAAATCCACCAGGAGGATCCAACCCTGGAGGTACAGTATTCAAAGGAACTGAAACAACTGATCATCTCGGCGCAGGGCGAGTTGCACCTGGCGGTCTGCAAGTGGTACCTTCAAAATATTTACAAGCTCAATGTCACTTTTGAATCGCCGCGCATCTCATACCGTGAAACGATACGCGGAGCGTCCGTGGCAGTTTACCGGCATAAAAAACAATCAGGGGGAGCCGGCCAGTTTGCAGAAGTGCACATGAAGGTGGAGCGTTACTATGAAGGAATGCCTGAACCAGCCGAATACAGCATTCGCGGAAAAGAAATAATCGACCTGCCCTGGGGCGGCAAGCTTGCATTCTACAATTGTATCGTGGGCGGCGTCATTGACGCGCGCTTCATTCCATCCATCCTCAAGGGCGTCATGGAAAAGATGGAAGAAGGACCCATCACAGGCTCTTATGTCCGCGACGTGCGCGTCTGTGTTTTCGACGGAAAGATGCACCCTGTCGATTCCAACGATATCTCTTTCAAGATCGCCGGAATGATGGCCTTCAAGAGCGCATTTATGAAAGCGGAACCTCAGCTGCTTGAGCCCATCTGCGACCTCGAGATCTTCATGCCTGAGGAAGTAATGGGAGACGTCATGAGCGACCTGCAGACACGAAGGTCGCTCATCATGGGCATGGACAGCAAAGGTAGCCTCCAGGTTATAAGAGCCAGAACTCCGCTCGCTGAATTAGACCGGTACTCCACCACGCTGCGGTCTCTGTCGCAGGGACGTGCAAGTTTCACACAGCGATTTGCAGATTACACTCCCGTTCCTTTTGAAGTGCAGCAAAACGTTGCAAAACAATTCCAGGAAATGGAAGTGGCTTAGAAGTGGCTTGGAAAAGAGGCTGGCTTGCCAGCCTCTTTTCATATTTTTTATTTGCTGTTTGACGAAAAAAACAAATCACGGATACACGATTTCCGCGATTCTGAGTGGAATTTAACCCCATAATCTGCACGTTGACCAGAATACGACGAAAAAATGGTTCATCTGACAGAAATCAGTTGTATAAAATTTTTCTTTTAATAGATTTGTTATACACCACAGGAAATAGCCCAGCCCGTGACACATGCAATAGTAATTATACCGACCTACAAGGAACGTGAAAACATCCAGGCAATCATCGACGCCGTTTTCGCACTGCCGATTGACTTTCATGTGCTGATCGTCGACGACAGTTCTCCGGACGGCACCGCCGAGATCGTGGAGAACCTTCAGAATGTCTATAATAATAACGGTGTCAGGCGATTGCACTTGCTGAAACGCCCCGGAAAGCAAGGGCTGGGCACCGCTTACATCGCCGGCTTTCAGTACGCGATCGCCAAGAATTACGACTACATCCTGGAAATGGACGCCGACTTCTCTCACGATCCGAAAGACCTCGTCCGCCTGTACAACTCCTGCTACAAAGAAGGGGCGGACCTCTCGATCGGCTCCCGTTATGCCACTGGCGTTAACGTTGTGAACTGGCCCATCGGGCGGGTGCTCATTTCTTATTTCGCCAGCACGTATGTGCGGATGATCACGACAATGCCCATCAAAGACACTACTGCCGGCTTTGTGTGTTATCGCAGGAAAGTACTGGAAACCATACCGCTTGACAAGATCAAATTTATCGGATATGCCTTCCAGATCGAAATGAAATTCCTCGCCTGGAAATACGGATTCAGAATGAAAGAAGTGCCCATTATCTTCACGGACCGGACACACGGCGAATCGAAAATGTCGGCGGGCATCTTTAAAGAAGCTTTTTTTGGCGTCCTCAATATGACGGTGAGCAGCTGGTTTAAGAAATACATTCCCACTCCAGCCTACAAGGAATCGCCGGAATTTACTGAAGCGTTGCAGCGTTGATGCCGACCTGACGCGCGCCCCTGGAATTCAAAAGGGCCGGGATACTTCCCCGGCCCTTTTCTTTTTATACCCCGCGACTAAAACTTCGTGTTGCTGATAAAGGCGATCTTTTTACTGTCCGGTGACCAGCTGGGCACATTGATAGTGCCCTGGCCTCCGTAAACATAGGCGATGGTGCGTGGAACACCGCCGGAAGCCGGCATGAGCCTCAGGTAAACTTTCTTGTAAAAAGGATGATCGGTGGGGCTGATCTCTTTCGGGAATGAAATATACACGATCCATTTGCCGTCCGGTGAAATATGCGGGAACCAGTCGTTGTATTCGTCAAATGTAACCTGCTCCGCACCACTGCCGTCGGGCTTCATTCGCCACAGCTTCATGGTGCCTGTTCGCACGGAATTGAAGTAGATATATTTTCCGTCAGGCGTATATTCAGGACCATCGTCGAGCGTCGCCGACTGAGTAAGGGGCGATTCCTTCTT
>DASVOT010000762.1:0-3781 GCA_036383235.1 Chryseosolibacter sp. | reverse complement strand
CTCCGTTTCATTCTGCATCGCACTCCTGCTGACGATGGGTATCAGTCCCACCTTCAACTCGCTCGCGAACAAGGAACTCGATTTCTCCTACCTGGTCGATGGCTATCTGATCGGTGGGTTCCTTAGTCTTCTCATCATCACCTCTTTTACGGCGGGTTTCTATCCCGCCCTGGTGCTGTCCTCTTTCCAACCGGTCCAGGTCCTCTACGGCAGATACAAAACGAAGGGACGGAATCTCCTCACAAAAGGGCTGATCGTCGTCCAGTTTACGCTTGCGATGTTTCTGATCATTGGCACCATTGCCATCAATTCCCAGCTTAACTTTTTGTTCCATGCCAACCTGGGCTACGACAGTCAGAATCTCGTCCGAGTTGAAATTCCAATAAGGAATACAAGCGAGTCGCTTCCTTCCCTGTTCAAGAATGAGTTGGCGGGCCGGCCTGACATCGTCAGCGTTGCCGCGCGCAACGGGGGACGGAGCATCTCCGGAGTAAGGGCCGACGGGAAAATGATCGAGATTGAGAATGTAAAGATTGACGATCGGTTCCTTTCCACTTTCAGGATACCCATCGTCTCCGGTAGGAATTTTTCACCGGACCATCCCTCCGATTCCCTGCATTCAGTCATCGTCAACGAAACGTTTGTGCGCGCGGCGGGATGGAAAACCGAAGATGCCGTGGGCAGGACCGTTCAATTCATGGACGAGGCAAAAAGGGAAGCAACCGTGGTCGGCGTTATCAAAGATTACCATTTCCTGTCGCTGAAGGAAGACATCAAGCCGGAGCTGCTCTCCATGAACCCTTCGTTCAACTTCGGCGAAATCTGGATACGGATCGACGGAGTGGATGTGCCCGGTACTCTCTCCCGGATTCGAAGCACATTTGTCAAGCTCGTCCCGCTGTTTCCGTACTCGTACGAATTCATGAACGACATCAACGCCCGGAACTACGAAAGCGAAACAAAATGGAGGCAGATCATCACCATCGCCTCCGCGCTGTTCATGTTCATTTCCTGCATCGGACTGTTTGGACTTGTCGGGCTATCCGTTGAACACCGGACAAAGGAGATCGGCATCCGTAAGATTCTTGGCGCGGCGATCTCGACCATCGTTGGCCTCATCTCAAAGGAGTTCGCGCTCCTGGTTGGAGTGGCGTTTGTCGTGGCAACGCCAGCAGCATGGTATGCCATCAGCCGATGGTTGGAACTTTTTGCTTACCGGATCGACCCCGGGTGGTGGATGTTTGCATCCGGTGGCATCCTCGTCGTTGCCATCGCGCTGGCTGTGGTTTGCATGCAGGCAATCAAGGCAGCGGTGGCCAGCCCGGTCAACAGCCTCAAGACGGAATAATAATAATATCCAGATTGGTTCGCTGTCGCTACCTGAACATTGTAAGCCAACAGGGAGGAAGCAGGCACGACAGTTTTACCCCCTCAACCATGGGTAAAGCCGAAGACAAACATACTCCTCCACAACTCATGTATATCTGCACGGGCGGGAAATGCAAGAAGCGCGGAAGCAAGGACATTGCCAGGACGCTTCGCGATTACATTGAAGACCGCGGCCTGCAAAAGAGGATCGGCGTCATCAAGACACACTGTACCGACAATTGCGATTTTGGCCCAGTACTATGCCTCCAGCCGCAAAACACCTGGCATTTCGGCGTAAGCGAAGCAAAGGCGCTGGCATTGCTGGGAACATTTGATACGAGGCCCTTCCACAATTAACGGCTGCCGGCAAACGCAGTAGCCGCCAGAAATGCGGCCTTATTCAGGCTTGTACTTGATGTCAGGAATCTTTTTGTCGATCATGTAGAGTCCGACGCCGTCCTCCCCTATGACGTCGAACAGCTCGAGCGCCCGCCGTGCGATAAACTCTTCTTCCACCTGCTCTTTCAGGAACCACCGCAGGAAATCCGCCGTCGTGTAATCCTTCGCCTTGTGGCACATATCCACAATGCGGTTGATCGACTGCGTGTTCGCGATCTCCTGCTCCAGCGCCTGCTCGAATACGGCTCGCAGGGAGTTGAAGTTCTGTGGAATGTCCGTGATTTCCGGCGACACGGCCTTGCCTCCGACATCGTTCACATACTTAAAAAATTTAAGCATGTGCTCCCGCTCCTCGCCAGACTGCCGGTAAAAGAATTCCGTGCTGTTTGCAAACCCGTGCTGGTCGCACCAGGATGCCATGGCGAGGTATATGGAAGATGCCTTCGCCTCCTGTCTGATCTGGTCGTTGAGTATTTTCTCAATCTCTTCGCTCAATGAAGTTCTTTGCCTTACAAGATCTTTCATAACTACCTGTTTAATGCTGCTTCGATGAAGTAAACGGTTTTGACGACGGAGCTGTCGGCAAAAAAATCAAGCCCGGCCACAGAAAGAATGGTATGGAATAACGATCAGACGGCGACGCGGTACAGCCGCTCGTGCAAGATGCTGTTTAACTGGAGCATCACGCAGGCGCCGGAAAGCAAGTCCCTGAACTCAAGGACGCCGGAAAGTGTGAGAACGTAGCACCGTTCGCTTCCGCATGGGGAAATAATTTCAATATCCGAGCACTTGGAAGGATTCAGCGCCATGGCGTCAATGTCGATCTTGCTAACGAGCTTCTTCAGGGCGAAAAAACACGGCAGCTTGTATTCGGTCATATATCCTCCGAAATCGACACCAAAGCAACATTTCCTGTCGCTTTGATACACGCAGCCATTTGGGGTTCTGAAGATTTCCTTGAACTGTTCCGCCACTTCCATTGATGAATACCAGCTCAAAATTAAACCTGATTTAGAATCATTTCAAATAAAAAGAAAATTTGTTTGAAATGGTTCCTGTTCCAAACGTGTTTCGGCTTTCTTAAATTTGGATACCGGAAGCGATACACAACAACCCTCGCCTATGAATCCAAAATCCGTGAATCGAATTCTTTACTGGGCATTATCCCTGTTGCCAGCCGTGGCTATTTATTTTGCGGGCCAGATCCTTGGATCTTTCTGGTTTGTTCTCTTATTCCTCTTTTACTTGTTCATATACCGGCCGACCCTGGATGTCCAGCGGCTCCTCAGCCTGAAGAAGATAGAGGAAAAGGATGCGTGGAGGTTCTTCGTTCCCTTTGCGATTGATCGTCTTAAGTACAACAAAAGTCTTTGGCTGGATTGATCACCGGCCGCGTTTTACCCGCGGGCCATACGGTACGAGATCCTTTCCTTTTTCAACTGCGCCGAGGTCCGGGGCTTTTCCGGAATAGCCGTCTGTGACGTTGGGCAACACACACCCCGCATCAACGGCCGGGCTCGACGCCTTTAGCCGGAAATCGTATCCTTCCAGCGGATATACATGGCCCCGCCTCGCGGGATCGGGCAATGCCACGTTTTCAAAAATCGCATTCTCCGGCAGTTCCAGTCCATGCGCTTCGAATCCGGTTTTCCTGCTGAAGTCTTTCAGGCTGCCGAAATCGAAAAAGGAAAGATCTTTTTCGTCCGCGTTGTTAAGGGAGTCCACAACGGGGTACCGCAGGCGGAATCTGATCTTCGCCGGCTTCCGGAGGTAGCCATTGTAATCCATCGAGGAGTAATTTGTGAACGTGGTGGCGCTGAGCTCCGGGCGATCGGCGTATGGTCCCACGAAGAGGTTGTTCCGGAAATGTCCGTTTGAATAATTATTGATCGCAGCCTCCGCGACGAAGGTGTTGTTGTAGGTGAGGATTCCGGCCGGGCGTATGGTATACTTCATGGCAGTACCGGGCACGTTGTAAAATAGATTCCTGATAAAGTACACCGGGCCGCCAAAG
>DASVOT010000761.1:0-3505 GCA_036383235.1 Chryseosolibacter sp. | reverse complement strand
AAAGAGACGCTGCACGGCTCGAAAGCCAGGATCAAACAGCTGATGATGGACCAGAATGTCATCCGCGGGATCGGCAACGCCTACGCCGATGAGATCCTTTGGCACGCGCGCATTTCTCCTTTCTCCGTCAGTAATAAGATTCCCGGGGAGGCAATCAAAAGGCTGGCAAAAAGCGTACGCTCGGTTTTAACGAAGGCGATAAAAACGATTTTGAAAAATTACCCCGGGATGATCACAGGCGAGGTGCGCGATTTCATGGCTGTCCACAATGCAAAGAAGCGTCACAGCCCCACCGGAGTAAAGATAAAAGTTGACAAGACCGGCCGGAGCACCTACTACACGGATGAACAAAAGCTTTACGCCTGAAGTCCAGCCGGCCGTTTTGATGCTTAAGCGTCGGTGTCCTCTCTCATTTACGAGGGCAACCCAGCGCTGCCGGACAAAAAAATCCCCGTCCGGGTCGGACGGGGGCATTTAGCTATCGAAACCTGAGACCCGTACTCCCAGGCCTTTCACAAGTTGTTCAAGGCGAATTTAAGCGATTTGCGATTAAGTTAAAAAAAAGCCGATCGCAGGCTGGCATGGAATTCTTCTGATCTCACATTGAATTCTTCTGTTGTTTATATGAGTCTCGTCGAATACAAGAAGAAGCGGTCGTTTTCAAAGACTCCGGAACCTACGGGTGGCAGGAGCAGGAATACGAAACTGCGCTTTGTCGTTCAAAAGCACGCGGCATCGCGCCTGCATTACGACTTCCGGCTGGAAATGGACGGTGTGCTGAAAAGCTGGGCCATTCCAAAAGGTCCTTCCATGAACCCCTCCGACAAGCGGCTGGCCATGCTTGTGGAGGACCACCCTTTTGATTACCGGTCGTTTGAAGGGATTATTCCCGAAGGAAACTACGGTGCCGGCACGGTCATCATTTGGGACGAAGGAACCTATGAATCGCTGGAAGATGTCAGGGGAAAAAAGCAACATGAAGCGGTCCTTGGGAAGGGCCTGCAAAAAGGGTCACTGAAATTCCGCCTTCACGGGAAAAAGCTTAAAGGAGAATTTGTCCTGGTGAAAACGCCCGCGCGCGCCGAAAACGCATGGCTTCTCATCAAACACCGCGATGAGTATGCATCGGGCGAGGATATCTCCGAAGAAGACAAATCCGTGGTTTCGGGAAAAACGTTAGATGAAATGTCTGTCGACAGCAACGCGGCACAATGGAAAAGCAATCGCCGCTCCGGCAGGAATACACATGCGGATACAAATGCAAAAGCCGTTAAAAAAAAAGTTCTCACCAAAGGCCGACCACTGAAAAAGTCAGCAGGGAAAAACGGGCCCGGAAGACAGCGCGCGGAAGAAATCCTTAAGGATGCAAAGAAGCGGACAAAGTCTCCGATTCCCGCTGACCTTGAGCCGATGCTCGCTACGCTCGTAGACAAGCCCGTGGAGGGAGCGGGATGGCTATACGAAATTAAATGGGATGGCTTCCGCGCAATCTCGTATCTCCACGAGGAAAAGGTCGATATCCGGTCGAGAAATAATAAGCTGTTCAACGACAAGTTCTATCCCATTCATCAGGCTTTAATGGACTGGAATGTTACCGCGGTAGTCGATGGCGAGATAATCGTTGTCGACGAAAAAGGCTATCCGGATTTTAATGCTCTCCAGACCTGGAGGAGCGAAGCAGACGGACAGCTCATCTATTATGTGTTTGACTTGCTTTGGTTCGATGGCTACGACCTGATGGATCTTCCCCTCGCCACGCGGCGCGATATTCTGAAACAAATCATTCCGACTGCCGGCGTTTTGCGCTTCAGTGAAAACTTTGACGCGAGCGGAAGGGAGTTGATCGCCCAGGCAGAAAAAATGCGGCTGGAAGGAATCATCGCAAAGAAAGCCGACAGCCTTTACCAGCCCGGCCAGCGGACCCGCGACTGGCTGAAAATCAAAACCGTCAAACAACAGGAAGTGGTTATTGGCGGATATACGCGGAATGAAAATTCATCCAAAGCTTTCAGCGCGCTGCTGGTCGGTGTGTTTCAGGACGGAGAGTTCATTTTTACCGGGCCGGTGGGAACCGGATTTACAGCCGAGGCGCAGAAAGATATCCTGAAAAAACTTCGTCGGCTTGAAACATCCAAATGCCCCTTCCGCGAAGTCCCCGACTACAATAAACCGTCCCGCTTCAGGCCAAATCCGCCGAAAGCCGAAGTGACCTGGGTGCGTCCGCAGCTCGCTGCCGAGGTGAACTACCGCGCGCTGGGGCCCGATGGCACTTTCCACCATCCGTCGTTTCATCGCCTCAGAGAAGACAAGAAAGCGAAGGAAGTAACCTGGGAGAAACCGCTCCCCGCCGGACGCATCAAGGACCCGGATGATGGTCTGCCCATCCTTTCCGCCCCGGAAAAAAGCGGACGAAAGTCATTGCTCAACCCCACAGACGAGACACAAGCCAGAAAGATCGGGGGGCATGACCTGAAATTCACCAACCTGAGCAAGGTCTTCTGGCCCGAAACTGCGGTCATCAAACGCGATATGCTCAACTACTATTACCAGGTTGCGCCAACGATGTTGCCGTACATGAAAGACCGTCCCCAGACTTTGAACCGCTTCCCCAATGGCATTCAGGGACATAGCTTTTACCAGAAGGATGTGACCGGCAAGGTGCCCGCGTGGATAAAAACACACCAATACTACAGTGAGACTGATTCCCGCGAAAAGAATTTTCTCGTCTGCACGGATGAGGCAAGTCTTCTTTACATCGCTTCATTGGGTTGCATTGAGATGAATCCCTGGAGTAGCCGGACGGAGACCCCCGATCATCCCGACTGGTGTATCATCGACCTGGACCCGGACAAGAATACGTTCGATCAGGTCATTGAGGCGGCGCTGGTGACGAAAGAAGTGTTGGACGGCATCGGAGTGAATTCTTTCTGTAAGACGTCCGGATCGACGGGGCTGCACATTTATATTCCGCTCGCAGCCAGGTACACGTACGAAGACTCGAAAGAGTTCGGCCGTGCGATCGCCACCGCCGTCCATTCGGAAATCCCGGACTTTACAAGCATTGAAAGGCTGACGAGCAAGCGCCGGGGAAAAATCTACATTGATTTCCTCCAGAATCGGCCCCAGGCTACGGTGGCCGGCCCTTATTCGCTGCGCCCGAAACCGGGAGCACCGGTGTCAATGCCCTTGCAGTGGGAGGAAGTCAAAAAAGGACTGAAGATGACCGACTTCAATATCCGGAATGCCGTATCCCGGCTGAACGAACACGGAGATGCCTTTAAAGGTGTGCTGGCCGAAGGGGTAGATATGCGCGCAGCTGTGAGGAAACTCAGATAGATCGCCCGTCAAACATAAAATTCCAACTGGAAATCGGTCTCGTTCCCCTGCGCTTGCAAGGGTTTCATGGCAATGATAGGCATGGAATTGAAGGTCCGGATGAATTCATTCCGGCTGATGCGCAACCTGGTCTTGCCAGGCTTGATCTT
Source organism: Chryseosolibacter sp. (assembly GCA_036383235.1). GTDB lineage: Bacteria > Bacteroidota > Bacteroidia > Cytophagales > Cyclobacteriaceae > Chryseosolibacter. The sequence continues at coordinate 20 of DASVOT010000761.1, read as the reverse complement.
GTGGTATTGCATCCTCCCGG
>DASVOT010000760.1:0-7955 GCA_036383235.1 Chryseosolibacter sp. | reverse complement strand
GGCTTGCGATCATAGAACGGTCCTCCCGCCAGGTGTCGCGCGGCGTCTTCTTTTCAACCCTGATCATCATTACCTCCTTTTTGCCGGTATTCATGCTGACGGGGCAGGAGGGCAAACTCTTCCAACCCCTGGCCTATACCAAGACCTTCATTCTCCTCGTCGATGCGATCCTGGTGATCACGCTGGCGCCGGTGCTGATCTCGATCTTTATGAAAGGACGGTTTACGCCGGAGAAAAAGAATCCCCTGAACCGGACGCTGGAACGGATCTACGAACCGGTCATCCGGGCCTGCATGAAGTGGCGGAAGACGACCATCGCCGTGAACATTCTCGCTTTGCTCGTCAGCATTCCGCTCCTGATGAGCCTCGGAACGGAATTCATGCCTCCCCTTGATGAACAGTCCATTCTCTTCATGCCGGTTACGTTGCCGGATGTATCGAATGACGAGGTCAAACGGATTTTGCAGGTGCAGGACAAGATCATCAAGTCGGTACCTGAAGTGGAAAAGGTGTTGGGCAAGGCCGGAAGAGCGAATACCGCTACGGACAATGCGCCTGTCAGCATGATTGAAACCATCATCGCATTGAAGCCCAGGTCATCGTGGCGGGAAGGAATCACCAAGCAAGACATCATCAACGAGCTTGACATCAAGCTGCAGATCCCCGGCGTGGTAAACGGCTGGACCCAACCCATCATCAACCGCATCAACATGCTTTCCACCGGTATCAGGACAGACGTCGGTGTGAAGGTTTACGGTCAGAACCTCGACAGCATATACGCTTTATCCGAGAAGGTAAAGCGCGCGCTGGAAGGAATCGAAGGTGTGAAGGATCTCTACGTCGATCCCATTACCGGAGGCAAGTACCTCATCGTCGATATCAAGCGCGATGCGCTGGGCAGGTACGGCCTGTCGGTGGACGACGTGAACCTGGTGGTCGAATCTGCGATCGGCGGCACTCCGATCGGCCAGACGATTGAAGGGCGTCAGCGGTTTTCGATCAGCGTAAGGCTGGCGCAGGATTTCAGGAACAGCATCGCCCAGCTTAAAAGAATTCCCATCAGCACTCCGGCCCTGGGGACGATACCCCTTTCCGCCGTGGCGGATATCCGTTATGAGGACGGACCGCCGATGATCAATTCGGAGAACGCCATGCTGCGCGGTGCTGTCTTGTTTAATGTGCGAGACCGGGACGTGGGGAGCACCGTGAAGGAGGCGATTCGAAAGCTGAATACAGAGATGGACGCCTTGCCGAATGGATATTACCTCGAGTGGAGCGGGCAGTACGAAAACCTCATCCGGGGTGAACGCACCCTGCTCATCATCCTTCCCGTGGTGATGCTGGTCATCTTTGTGTCCTTGTACCTGGCCTTCAGGTCCGTCCGTGAAGCAATCTTCAGCCTTGTCACCATCCCGTTTGCGCTCATCGGAGGAGCTTATATGGTCTACTTTTACGGCGTCAATTTATCCATCGCGGTGGCCGTCGGGTTCATCGCCCTCTTTGGGATCGCCGTAGAGACGGGGATCGTCATGGTGATTTACCTGAACGACGCGATGGAGCAGCTTGTAAAGCGGAAGGGGAATTCGCGCGAATCGATTTCAAAAGATGATCTGAGAGAATCGGTCATCGCGGGCGCCGCCAAGCGGTTGCGCCCGAAGCTCATGACAGTCTGTGTTTCCCTTTTCGGCCTGGTGCCCGTGCTGTGGTCGACGGGTGTAGGCAGCGATGTCATGCAGCCCATCGTGTTGCCAATGATCGGTGGCGTGCTCACGTCGTCCACGCATATCCTCCTCGTGACGCCCCTGATCTTTTTGATGACCAAAGAATATGAATTAAGAAAATTCGGAAAACTTGAATTGTATGAACGCAGCGAAAAAACCCAAGGCTGAGGGCACACGTCCCGGCCTCGCCCAGTCCATTCGGCGAGATGAACACGCGCCATTCAGGTATTGGCTCATAGCCGCCCTGTTCGCCGGCGGCATGCTCCGTCCCGTGCAAAGCGGGGCGCAAATGATCACCCTTGACAGCCTGCTGGCGCTTGTCGATGCGCAAAATCCCATGCTGCAGGAGTATGACAGCAAAGTGAAAGCCCTGAACGAATACGCCGCGGGAGCATCAAGCTGGATGGCGCCCATGGTCGGCGCGGGCCCCTACATGACGCCGTATCCGAACAGCGCTGTTATGGAGGAACGCGACAAAGGTTCCGTCATGTTTAGCGTCGAGCAGAATATCCCCAACCCCGCGAAGCTGAAGGCAAGCAAAAGGTACCTGGAGTCTAAGGCCGACGTGGAAGAGCAGGGCCGCGCTTTTCAATACAACGCTCTGCGCGCGGAGGCCAGAACGTACTATTATCAATGGCTGGTAGAGGAACGAAAGCTGAAAGTACTCTCGGAAAACGAACGGATCATGAACCTCATGCTAAAACTGGCAAGGATCCGCTATCCCTACAACCAGGGGACGCTCGGTAATATTTACAAAGCCGAGGGGAGGTTGAGCGAGGTGCGCAACATGCTGCTTATGACGCGGTCGGAAATCCAGGGCTTAAGCTATCGGCTGAAATCGCTGGCGAATATTCCTGCATCAGATTCTATTATGATTGACACGACAACGGTCGTCCATGTGGCCCCTGTCTCGCTTCCGTCTGACACGGCTGCCCTTGCGAACCGGCGAAGCGATGTAAAGCAAATAGAAAATACCATCCAGGCAATGCGGCTCAATCAGCAGGTGCAGAAGTTCCAGGCCAAACCCGACTTCAGGATCCGGTTTGATCACATGCAACCGATCGGAAACATGCCGTCGCAATTCTCCGCGATGGCAATGGTCTCCATACCCATCGCGCCGTGGTCGTCGAAAATGTACCGGGCTGAGGTAAAAGGAATGGACTATGAAATAGAAGCGATGAGAAAAGGGCGCGAGGCAATCCTGCTTGAAACGAAGGGTATGCTTACCTCGATGGACGCCCGGATCCGGGGGATGAAACAGCAACTTGAAAATTATCGGGGCAAAATTATTCCGGCGTTGCAGAAAAACTACCAGACACTCATGCTGGCCTACGAGGAGAATCGCGAACAGCTGCCCATCGTTATTGATGGATGGGAAGCCCTGAACATGGCGCAGATGGAATACCTGGATAAGCTGCAGGAATATTACTTAATGATCGTGAGCTATGAAAAAGAAATTGAAGAATAGCATGCATGCCCGGACGCAAAATCCAACCGGGTGGCTGCGGTCGTTTATTGCAGCCCATTCTTCATTCAGGATCTGTGCCCTTTCATTCATCGTTCTCCTTAGCGTGAGCATGGTCGCAGCCGGATGTCGAAACGCAAAAAAGGATGTGGGAGAAGAACAGCTGATCATCACCGAAGATATTGCCAGGTCGGCGAAATCCCCAGGCGAGGCGGTGCTTGCCAGTACCAGGACCATCCGTCCGGAATTTACTTCGCATCCCATTACCCTTGAGGCAACGGGCGTGGTAACCTACGACACGAGGCGTATCTCCGAGATCGCTGCGCGGGTGGGAGGTCGCCTCGAGCGTGTGTATCTCCGGTATGCCTTTCAACCCGTCATCCAGGGGCAAAAGGTCGCGGAAATATATAGTCCGGAACTGCTCGCCGCACAACGGGAGTTCCTGTACCTGCTGGAAAAAGATCCGGGAAACAGTTCCCTGATCGCCGCCTCGCGAAATAAACTTCTGCTGCTCGGTCTGACCGAATCGCAGGTCGACAATCTCATCCGCCGGAAAGAAGTTCAAAGCACCTTCGCGCTCTTCAGTCCTTATTCGGGATATGTGATCACGAATGACCCGGCACCCGAGCTTCCAGCTGCCGTCCCCGGGTCAACGCGAGCTGGCGGCGGGATGGATGGTATGGATAACAACACGGGAGGCCGTCCGTCCGGGCAAGGCCGCGTCGTCCCTTCGGCCTCCTTGCCGCGGGAAGGAAGTTATGTGTCCCCCGGGCAATCACTGTTCAAAATTGTGAACACTGATGCCCTCCGCGTTGAGCTTAATCTCCCGGGAGCGTACGGCGGCGCGCTAAAGAAGGGCGACGCCGTGGACCTGATCTATTCCGAGGGTGAAAGAGAAACGGCAACCGTAGATCTCATTCAACCTTTTTTTGAAGAAGGCCAGAACTTCCTTAAGGTTCGGGTGATGACGAATCGCACGAGCGACCTTCCCGTCGGTCACCTGGTGAAGGCCCAAATCCGCCTCCCTGCCAAAGAAGGGTTGTGGCTTCCGAGAGAGGCCGTGGTGGATCTCGGCACAAAGAAAGTGGTATTCATAAAGGACCGTGAGATCGTTAAACCAAAAGCCGTTATCACCGGCGCCATGACGGATGACCGGATAGAAATAGTCGCGGGCCTTGCAACCGGGGATGAGGTGGCGGCAAACGCGCAATACCTCGTTGATAGTGAAAGTTTTATTAAACCCGTGAATTGATTCCTATGCTGTCCAGATATTTGCTCATCGTTTTCGCGCTCACGCTTGCTGCCTGCAACCGGCAAGAACAGACGCATACCCATCCCGCGGAGCACCCGGCAGAAAAGTACACGTGCTCCATGCATCCGCAGGTGATCCAGGACAAGCCCGGCACGTGCCCGATTTGCGGAATGACACTGGTGAAGATCACGAGCGGTGGCGGGTCCGGTAACCGCGTGATGCTGAACGAAGACCAGATGAAGCTTGCGAACATCCGAACGGCCGTGGCGCGAAGGGGGTCGGTCGGCGAAACGGTCATTGTCAACGGTACGCTTATGCGCGATGAAGAGAAAAGCGAAGTGATCGGCAGCCGGGCGGAAGGACGCATTGAGAGATTGTATATGAAAGAGACCGGCCGTCCGGTACGCAAAGGACAACCGCTCTATACGCTTTACAGCGAAACCCTGCTCACCCTGCAGCAGGAGTACCTGCTCGCCAGAGAACAATACGACGCGCTGGGAGACACGGAAAAGCGCTACAGCTCGTTCATGCAGGCGGCCGAGAAAAAGCTTTTGCTCTACGGTCTCACGCGCAAACAGATCGAAGCGCTGACGCCTGAAAAGGCCTTGGAGCCACGCATCACCTTTGTTTCTCCCACATCCGGAATCGTCACGGAAATTGGCGTGTCCGAAGGCGCCTATGTCGCAGAGGGTACGACACTTTACCGCATCGAAAATATCGATTCCTTATGGGTTGCCGCGGAGCTCTACCCCGGCGAGAGCGCTCTGGTAAAAACCGGTGATTACGTCACGGTGAGGGTAAATGGATTTGAATCCTCACCGGTAAAGGCCAGGGTACGTTTTCTCAGCCCGGAATACCGCGACAATTCCCAGGTGATGACGATGCGGGCCACCATCGGCAATCGCGACCACCGCTTTGCGCCCGGTCAGCAGGCTCAGGTTTCTTTGACACCTTCATCCCGCCCCGCCATTACCCTCCCGGCCGATGCCGTCATCCGCGACGGGAAGGGTGCGCATGTGTATGTCATGTCAGGGCGCAATGTGTTTGAGCCACGGATGATCAAAACGGGAGTCGAGACATCCGACTCCGTCGAAATAACGGAGGGCCTGCTGGAAGGCGACACCGTTGCCGTACGGGGGGCGTATCTGCTTTATTCCGAAATCATTCTCAAAAAAAACTCCAATCCGATGGCGGGGCATGTTCACTGAATCCAATTGAAAGAAATCACCTTATGTAAATCAATAATCCTAAGGGATAAACACAAAAACCAATCTATAACAATGAAAACAAGATCAGTCTTCTTTGCTCTCCTGCTTACTTCCTTGGCCTTTGCATCGCTCACCAGTTGTTCGTCCAAAAAAAAGGAAAGCGCAGACACGGCATCGCCAGCGGAGCAGCCTTCCAGCCCTTCGGTGCCCGACGCAGGTCAGCCGCAATTCCAGGTTGATCAATCGTTCCAAGGCCAGCTTTCGCGGTTGTTTGATTCATACCTGAAGCTGAAAGACGCATTTTATTCATCCGACGCCGCAACAGTAAAAACGGAGGCAAAACAAACGCTTGCTGCCCTTGAGCAAGTGGACATGAAGCTTCTTTCGGGCGCGGCACACCATGACTGGATGACCTACCTGACACCTGTCCAGACCTCTCTGAAGGTCATGCAATCGGAAAATGGTTTGGAAGCGCAGCGGAAAGCATTCAGCGTTTTGTCTGATAACCTGTACAAAAGCATCCGGGCCTTCGGGTTGGGCGGAAGAGAAACCTATTACGACTATTGTCCGATGGCCTTTAACAACGAAGGGGCCTACTGGCTGTCCGACAGCAAAGAAATCAGGAATCCATATTTCGGGGAAAAAATGCCGGGATGCGGACAGGTAAAAGAAAAGCTTAATTAGACGTATGCAACCTCATCATCATCAGCGATACACGTGTCCCATGCATCCCGAGGTCATCAAAGATGCGCCGGGGAAATGTCCGAAGTGCGGGATGGATCTGGTTCCCTTGCAGGAAACAAGCGCGCGCAAAGGGCATGCTTCTGAACACGCCCATGGCCGTGAAGAGGAAAGAAGACAGACAACAGCTGGGGCACATGCGCATGATCACGGGGGCGGCGGGCATGCCCACCACACGGGCATGATCGCGGATTTCAGGAAGCGGTTCTTTGTCGTCCTTCTTCTCACCATTCCCATCATGGCGCTTTCGCCGATGATCCAGCACTGGCTCAACGCTGAGTGGTCTTTTACCGGTTCGCATTATGTTTTGCTCGTACTGTCTTCCATCGTCTTTTTCTACGGCGGATGGCCCTTTCTCATCGGCCTGGGAACAGAGCTGAGGTCCCGGACTCCCGGAATGATGACGCTGGTAGCCGTAGCCATTAGCGTTGCCTATGCTTATAGTGTGGCGATCATCCTCGGATTGCAGGGGATGGATTTTTTCTGGGAACTGGCCACCCTGATCCTCATAATGCTGCTGGGTCACTGGATCGAGATGCGATCCATTATGCGGGCTTCGCGGGAACTGGAGCTGCTCGTGCAGCTGATGCCCGGGGATGCGCACCTGGTTCAGGGCCAGGAGATCGTGGAGGTGAAAACGGATTCGCTTAAGGCAGGCGACGTCATCCTTGTAAAACCGGGCGAGAAGGTTGCGGCCGACGGGGAGATCATTGACGGGGCGGGCGCGCTGAATGAATCGATGCTCACCGGTGAATCGAAGCCGGTCGAAAAAGATCGCGGCGACAAGGTTATCGCGGGCGCGATCAACGGCGAAGGATCCCTGAAAGTAAAGGTTACGCACGGCAGCAAGGACTCCTACCTCGCGCAGGTGATCAAACTTGTCGAAGGGGCGCAGAATGCCAAGTCCCGTACCCAGTTGCTGGCAGACCAGGCTGCGAAGTGGCTCACGATTATCGCGCTCGTTTCGGGTACGGTGACGCTCATTGTATGGCTTGCATTGGGAAAAGACCTTGCCTTCGCCGTCGAGCGGATGGTCACGGTGATCGTCATCTGTTGCCCGCATGCGCTCGGCCTGGCGGTTCCGCTTGTGGTGGCAAAGTCAACGGCCCTCTCCGCGCAGAGCGGCCTGCTGATCAAGGACCGCACCGCATTTGAAAATTCGCGCAAGATCACGACGCTGGTTTTCGACAAGACCGGAACGCTTACCCGGGGCGAATTCGACGTCGTTCGATACGACTCCCTGTCTTCCCGGTATACAAGAGACGAGATACTGGCACTCGCCGCTGCGCTTGAACAGAATTCCGAACACCCGATTGCTCGGGGGATCGTAAAAAAATCCAGAGAACAGAATCTTCGCATTCCGGCCGTCAGTGGATTCAAGGCGATCACCGGAAAAGGAATCGTAGCGCGCGCAGATGGAAAAGAGATTAAGGTTGTAAGTCCCGGCTACCTGAAGGAACAAAATCTTTCCGCCGAGATGCCGCCTTCCCGCGCCGAAACGATCGTTTATGTTCTAGTCGACGAAGTGGTGGCCGGATTTATTTCCCTCGCCGACGAGATCCGGGAAG
>DASVOT010000759.1:0-11310 GCA_036383235.1 Chryseosolibacter sp. | reverse complement strand
CCGGTCATTTTACGACTACAAGAAGGTCGGGATCTGGCAGGTGGGCGAGAAAGACCAGGCCGCGGCCTATGGGCAATATCCCGGCGAGATCAAGCTGGCCGACCTGAACAACGACGGGAAGATCGATGCCACCAACGACCGGATGGTCCTCGGCAACGACGTACCCAAGGCCATCGGCGGCCTGAACAACAAGTTTACGTTCAAGGGTATCGATTTTTCGTTCTTCTTCTATTACAGGCTGGGCTTCATGATCAACAGCGATTTCAGCAACGGCCAGGCTACCATGCAGGGACGCTACAACAACCTTAAGGTGGATTACTGGACGGTGGACAATCCGACCAACGAGTACCCGCGGCCGAACAAGAACCAGGAGAATATTACCTACGGATCGTCGCTTCGGTACATGGACGGTGGCTTCGTGAAGATGCGCAATATAACGCTGGGATACAGCCTTCCTCAGGGTGTCATTGACCGGCTGCGGATGTCGAAGCTCCGGGTTTACGTGATGGCGCAGAATCCGTTCATCTGGTCGAACTACAAACTGTTCGACCCCGAGCGGGCCGGCAATGTTTCCTCGGGCGAAATGCCTTCCAACATCCTCTACATGGGTGGCGTTGACATATCCTTCTGAGCCAGACCTAAAATTGAAATGATTATGAAACTCTTCAATAAAACAAAATCCATTCTCATCACCCTGGCGTTCGTCGCCTTCGGCTCGCATTCGTGCAAGGATTTCCTCGACGAGGAGCTCGTCTCGGATGTCTCGGCAGGAAGCTACTACACCACCGCAAAAGGTATGGAGGATGCCGTCGACGCCACCTATTCTTTTCTACGCGAGATTTTCAGCAACGAACGCGCTTATTCGCTCACGATTTTCGGTACCGACACCCATACCAACGGGGCCGATGGGGGCTGGAAGTCGTTCAACTATTACGACAACGGGCTGAACTCCGGCGCGGGTATCCTCGCCGAGCAGTGGGGCTTCCTCTACCAGGGCATCAACCAGGCCAACGCCGTGCTGAACCGCTCGGAGTCGGTGACAGACATGGCGGATGACGTCAAACTGATACGCCAGGCGGAGGTGCGCTTCCTGCGCGCGTTCTATTACTTTTACCTCGTCCAGACCTGGGGTGACGTTCACTTCAGCCTCGACGAAACGGTGGGCGCTCAGGTCACGGCGAATAAAACCAGCCAGGCCACCATTTACCAGGACGGCATCATCCCCGATCTCGAATTCGCCATCGCAAACCTGCCCGACTCCCAAAGCGACTACGGACGGGCGACCAAGCCAGCTGCGCAGTTCCTCCTGGGAAAAGTTTACCTGACCCGGGGATACCAGTCATTCGGACAAGCGACAGACTTCGCCCAGGCCGAGACGCTTCTCTCGAACGTAATCGACGACTACAGCTTTGCCTTGCTTCCCTCTCATAAAGACCTGTGGAACCAGGACAAGCAGCTCAACAGCGAAGTGATATGGGCGGTTCAGTACTCAAACGACCTGATCCTGAACGGCGGCGACAACGGGGTGGGTAACCGCGGCCACCTCTATTTCGGAATGGAATACGACGTGCAACCCGGAATGATCCGCGACATCGCCAACGGCCGTCCGTTCAAGCGCTTCCGACTCACCGACTTCATGCTCGACAACTGGGCAGCCGCCCGCGCGCAGGGCGACGCCCGGTACAACGACACCTATAAGCATGTCTGGTACTGCAATGATACCCGCAGTTCGGGTAACAGCATTCCCTTGTGGAAACAGATCCATGTCGACATGGGAGCGAAAAAAGCGGACGGATCGGTGGTCACCGCCGCGGACCTCGGCAAGAGGCGCTTCGAGGTTGGCGATACCGCGCTCTATATTCCGGGACCCGGTGAAGATGCCAAATGGCTTGGCAACGAAAAGCTGAAGGTGAGGTACACCGTCATCACGCGAACTCCGGCTTCGTACGCCGCGAGCACGTTGCCCAAATCGGATCCCAATTATTATCCCGCCGATCCTTTCTACTACAACGAAAGGTTGTTCCCCACCATTGCCAAATTCTTCGATCCGCGCAGGCCCACCATTCAGTGGGAACGAGGCTCGCGCGACTGGTTTGTGATGAGGCTGGCCGATGCCTTGCTGCTGCGGGCGGAAGCGCGCTTTAAACAGAACAAACTGCAGGAGGCGGCCGACGATATCAACGTCGTGCGCACGCGCGCCGCGATGCCAGGAAGGGAAGCGGACATGCAGATCACGTCCGGCGACGTGACGATCGACCGCATCCTGCTCGAACGCGCGCTCGAGCTCGACGCCGAGCAATGCCGGTGGTTCGATCTCGCCCGCACCGGGAAACTCGTCGAGTATGTCAAGGCATACAATCCGCAGGGAGCGCCTTACATCCAGGACTACCACATCCTGAGGCCGATCCCGCAGACACAGATCGACAGGACACTGGGTGGCTACCCGCAGAACTGCGGATACGCAGGAGGTACTTGTAATTAGACTTTTCTTTGGGTTATTAGTCAACTGTCGGAACAAGGGGTCAGGAAAATTTCCTGCCCCTTTTTCCTCTTTTTGACAGCCCTCAGCAACGGTCATTTTTTGACTATGGATTTTCGGTTGAAAAAAATTCATATATTGAAATACGCCACCATTTTTCCGTGCTTTTTTTAGACTGGTTATTGCCTTTTTCACTTTGGCTTCACTGTCATGAAACGATTCCTTCCCGGCTGGATCCTGATCGTCGTTCTTTCACAGGCATGCAATTACCTGTCGGGAACGAGAAGACCGTCATCGTCCGGTCCCCGGGGCGAAAATAACATGGCCTACAAATGGGGAAAGATCTCTCTGCTGTGCACGGCACACGATACGGAGAATTTCAAGCCGCGCCCCACGGTCACATCGCGCATCCTGGCCCTCACCTGGACTGCTATCTTCGACGCATGGAGCCGCTATGACGAAAAAGCCATTCCTCTTTACCTGACGTCGGTATCGCGACAGCCGGAGGCGAGGCGCACCCTGAAAAACAAAGAAATCGCAATCAGCTATGCAGCATACCGCACGATGTTAGAATACTATTACTCCGATTCCCTTCTCCTGCGTGATCAGATGATCGCCTTGGGGTTCGATCCCGATGACACATCGCTTGACCCCAATACCGCCGCGGGAATCGGTAACCTCGCCGCAAAGGCAGTGATCGAGTCACGCATGAACGACGGAGCAAACCAGCTCGGGGACAGACCGCACTGCGACGGCACTCCCTACTCGGATTATACGCAATATGTGCCCGTCAACGATGCCGACCATCTGAAGGACGTAAGCCGGTGGCAACCTAAATACTTCTCCGACGGCAACGGCGGCAAATATGCGCCGGGATGCCTGACACCGCAGTGGTGGAAGGTGACGCTCCTCATGCTCGACTCCGCCGCACAGTTCAGACCTGCGCCGCCCCCCGCGATCGGATCCGACCGCCTTGCAGCAGAAGTAAAAGAAGTGGTGGAAATGCAGGCAAATCTCACGAACGAGCAAAAAGCCCTTGTAGAATTTATGCGCGACGGCCCGCAGTCGGTACAACAGGCAGGTCATTGGTTTATTTTTGCCCAAAATGTTTCGATCCGGGATCAGCATACCCTTGACGACGATGTGAAAATGTATTTCCTCGTGGAAGCCGCCGCCATGGATGCCTTCATCGCCTGCTGGGACGCAAAAATGTACTATGACTTTGCAAGACCGTACGCGCTCGTCCACCGCTATTACGAGAACCAGATCATCAAAGCCTGGGCGGGGCCGCAAAAGGGAATGACCCGCATGCCGGGCAAAGAATGGCGACCCTATTCTCCGGACACGTTCCTCTGTCCTGCTTTTCCCAGCTATGTGTCGGGACACAGCACCGTCAGCGGCGCCTGCTCCGAGACCTTGCACCTGTTTACCGGCGGCGACTTCTTCGGGGCCGAAGTGAAACTCGTGCCCGGCGCCCTCACCGAACCGGAGAACCTCGGCGATACGGTGACGCTCCGGTTTCCAACCTTCACCGAAACGGCGAACATGGCGGGAATGTCACGCGTACTCGGTGGCTATCATATTCAGTCGGATAATGTGGAAGGCCTTCGGCTCGGCCGCAGCGTCGCGGCCGCCGTCTGGAAGAAATACCTGACGCACACCGGAGAAAGCGCCGGCGCGAATGTACATGAAAACGCAACGGCGGTAAGATGAACAGCAAAGTATCTGCCTCCGTTGCCTGACTCACAAAACCCAATGGCTATGAATTTACCTGCGAACACGAACCATCCCGTCCTGATCCGCGCTTTATGTGCGGCCGCGCTGCCTTTCATCCTCTGCGCATGCGGAAACAAACTGACAGAGGAAGCCGCCGTCGAGCCCGCGCCTCCCGTTTTCCGGCAACTGCCATCCTCGCGCACGGGTGTCACCTTCAGGAACATCGTGCAGGAGAATATCAACAACTATTTCGACTACTTCGCCTATGTCTACAACGGGGGAGGAGTGGGAATCGGAGATATCAATAACGACGGGCTGCCCGACCTTTTTTTCACAGGGAATGAAGTTCCGAACAGACTTTATTTGAACCAGGGAAACCTCACCTTCAAAGACATTACCGGGTCGGCAGGCGTTGCCGGCAACGGACGGTGGAACAACGGCGTAACGCTCGCAGACATTAACAACGATGGCTTACTGGACATCTACGTGTGCAAGGGCGGATGGCACGATCCGGAAGAACAGCGCCGAAACCTTTTGTTCGTGAACCAGGGCGATCTTACGTTCAAGGAAAAGGCCAAAGAATACGGCCTGGATGAATCCGGGTACTCCATCCACGCATCGTTCTTCGATATGGACAATGATAATGACCTGGATGTCTATATTACCTGCCGCCCCGATTCCTTCGACCTTCCGTTGACGGAAATGGTGCGACAAAAGAAGTTATCTCCTTCGGCCAGCCGCGACAAACTATACCGCAATGAGAACGGAAAGTTTCACGAGATCGGGTTGCAGGCAGGCATCGTCAACAATTTTGGATATGCGCTGAGCGTCGTGACCTCCGACCTGAACAACGACGGGTATACCGATATCTTTGTGGCCAATGATTTTGCGGAAAGCGATTACCTCTACATCAACCAACGGAACGGCACTTTCAGGGAGCAGATCAGGAACGCCACAAACCACATTTCGATGTACTCCATGGGAACCGATGTGGCCGACATCAACAACGATGGCCTGGAAGATATCATGGTAAGCGAAATGCTCCCGGAAGATTACAAGAGATCAAAAGTGTCTATGCCCTCCATGGATGTTGCCGGATTCAACGCCATCGTCAAAGCCGGAATGCATAAGCAATACATGCACAATGCGCTCCACCTCAACCAGGGAGATCTTTTCTTCAGCGAGATCTCGCAGCTGGCAGGTGTTGCCAAAACCGAGTGGAGCTGGTCCTGCCTCTTATCCGATTTCGACAATGACGGCCTGCGCGATATGTTCGTGGCCAATGGATACAAGCGCGATGTGTTTGACGGCGACCTCAAGAAGAAGCTCGCAGCCTTCATCAGCCGGAAGCGGGGCCAGTTCAACTCGCCGCAGGAAATGCTGCGGAAGGATTTTGACGACTTTATCAACCTTTACGATTCGATTAAAGTCAAGGACTATCTTTTCAAGAATAGCGGAAACCTGAAGTTCGAAAAGGTTACCGACGCCTGGGGCTTTCAGGAACCCGGTTTCTCCAACGGCGCGGCGGTGGGCGACCTCGACAACGACGGCGACCTCGAGCTCGTCGTCAACCGAATCGACGATGAGGCATTTGTTTATGAGAATACCTCTTCGTCGCGGAATCGCTATCTGAAGCTGAAACTGCAGGGACCCGCCGGCAATCCTGACGGAATTGGCGCTAAGGTAACCCTCTACCACGAGGGATCGATCCAGTATTTTGAAAACAAGGTTGTGAGGGGATACTTGTCTTCCTGCGACCCGGTTGTTCACTTTGGCACGGGCGGAATCCAAACGCTCGACAGCGTGAAGGTTCAATGGCAGGATGGAAGGATAAACAGATACTTCCATGTTCCCACGAACCAGCTGGTTACCGTCAGCTACGAGCAAAGCGCTCCTCCGTCATCCGCTGTGCCTCCCGCTCCTGTTTCGCTCTTCCAGGAAGTCAGTGTCGGCGAATTATTGTCCGGGCCGTTTGTTCACCGGGAGAACGAGTTCAACGAATACAGCGATCAGATCTTGCTACCGCATATGTTCTCGCGCAGTGGTCCTTTTGTTGCCACCGGGGATGTGAATGGCGACGACCAGCAGGATTTTTACGTCGGAGGGGCGGCGGGCCAGGCCGGCGCGCTGTATCTGCAAGTCCAGGGAAAATTCTCAAGAAAAGAGGTTCCGGCTTTTGTACGCGATCAGGCATACGAAGATATGGGATGCGCCTTTTTTGACGCAGACGCGGATGGCGACCTTGACCTTTATGTCGTCAGCGGAGGAAGTGAATTCGCCGCCGGATCGAAAAATTATCAGGACCGCTTGTATGTCAACAACGGAAAGGCGGAGTTTACGAAAGGAAGTCTTCCCGTCACTGCCAGCAGCGGATCCTGTGTTGCTGTTTGCGACTTCGACGGCGATGGCGACCTCGATGTCTTTCGCGGCGGACACGTGACGCCGGGCGCCTATCCAAAAGACCCTGACAGCTACCTGCTCATTAATGAAAAAGGAAAATACATTGACCGTACGACCGACCTGGCACCCCTGTTGGCCAGGGCAGGCATGGTGAATACGGCGACATGGGTCGACCTCGACGGCGACAAAAAACCGGAACTGGTTCTGACCGGCGAATGGATGCCCGTCCGCGTTTTCACCAATCGCTCGGGAATATTAAGAGAGGTGTCATCCGAGTTCGGACTTGAGGGAACAGAGGGATGGTGGAACAGAGTCGTCGCCGATGACCTCGATGGAGACGGAGACCAGGACCTTGTCCTTGGCAACCTCGGAGAGAATTACAAGTTCCAGGCAAGCGCGGAAAAACCATTCCAGGTCTATGCAAAAGATTTTGACGGCAATGGCACCAACGACATTTTCCTGGCCCGTTACTACAAGGATTCCCGGCTGGTCCCCATCCGCGGACGGGAATGCACATCCCAACAGATGCCCGCGATCGCAAAGAAGTTCCCTACGTACGTATCGTTTGCGGAATCCGACCTTCACGGCATCCTTGGCAAGGATATGGAAAATGCCATGCACTATCAGGCCCGGCTTTTCTCCAGCGTCATCCTGGTGAACGAGAATGGAAAGCTGGTGATGAAGAAGCTTCCGGTGGGGGCGCAGCTGTCAACCGTGAATGGAATCATTGTGGATGACTTCGACAGGGATGGCATCCGCGACATTTTGCTTGCGGGAAACAAGTTCGATGTCGAGGTGGAGACGACCGCTGCCGACGCATCCCCGGGTCTCCTGCTGAAAGGGAGCGGTGGTTTGAACTTTAAATCGCTCAAACCGGGAGAAAGCGGTTTCTTCGTTCCCTACAATGTCAAAGACATCCAGGCGGTGAAGACAGGGGATGAGACCCTTGTTCTTGTCGCGATCAACAACGAAGCGCTGAGGATCTTCCGGTCGCGGCCCGGCCGTCCGGGGAATGCGCTTGCGCAGAAATGAATTTCTGTCGCTGAAAGTCGTCGCGCGCGACGTGGAGATCCGGACGTCGAAACTGAATGAGCTTTGAGTACACGAGCATATAATTCTTTTCTGTTCCTTTTTGCAGCTTGCATCCTGTTCCGATGCGCATACCCGTCACGTGAGACACGTGCCCCGGCCTTCAACCGCCTGGAGCGCGCCGACAGCCCGTATCTGCGCGAGCACGCCGACAACCCCGTCGATTGGTATGAATGGGGTCCCGAGGCACTGGATAAAGCGAGGCGTGAAAACAAGCCGCTCGTCATCAGCATCGGTTACGCCTCGTGCCATTGGTGCCACGTGATGGAAGAAGAATCGTTTATGGATACCGCGGTTGCCGCACTGATGAACCGCAACTTCGTATCCATCAAAGTCGACCGCGAACAGCGACCCGACATCGACCAGGTTTATGTCAACACCGCACAGCTGATCTCTGGAAACGCAGGATGGCCCTTGAACGCTTTTGCGCTGCCGGACGGACGACCTTTTTACGCGGCCACCTATTTTCCGAAAAAGGAGTGGGTTGCGCTCCTGACGAAGATCAAAAATGCGTACAAGAATCAGCATGCGGCGTTGGTCACCCAGGCGGAAGCTCTGACAGAGGGCGTACAGAGTTATGAGCTGATCACGAGCCCTGCCGACAGCCTGTCCCGTGTGGACCAGGAGACCTATCGCCGGGCTTTCGCCTTCTGGGCGCCTTACCTCGACTTCCGGAACGGAGGGATGGTGGGTTCGCCGAAGTTTCCGATGCCGGTGAACCTGGAGTTCTTACTGCAGTATCACTTCCTTACGGGAGACGTGCGCGCGAGACGCATTGTCACAACGACTCTTGACCGGATGGCGGCGGGAGGGATCTACGACCACCTCGGCGGTGGATTTTACCGCTATGCCACCGACAGCCTCTGGCGAATCCCTCATTTCGAAAAAATGCTGGGTGATAACGCACAGCTCGCCAGCGTGTATGCGCATGCGTATCAGCTCACACAAGTCCCTTTGTACAGAAAGATCCTGGAAGAAACATTGCAGTTTGTTGAAAAGGAAATGACGGGAGGGGAAGGCGGTTTCTATTCGTCAATCAACGCTGACAGCGAAGGGCAGGAAGGCAAATATTATGTATGGACAAAAAAAGAAGTTGACAACGTGGTGGATCCGGAGGCCGCGGAATGGATAGCCGGTTATTACCACCTTACGGAGGACGGAAACTGGGCGGGTGGAAAGAATGTGCTGTACACCCTGCCTGAGCCGGGCGAGGGTTCGGAAAGCAGCAAGCTGCCGGAGCGGGCGCGCATGCTGTCGAGGGCGAACGAACAGCTCCTGGCCGCCCGGAGCAAACGCGTGAGGCCTTCCACGGATGACAAGGTCCTCACTTCCTGGAATGCGCTTATGCTCATTGCGTACATTGATGGATATGCCGCGACCGGTAACCGGAGATATCTGGAAACCGCGCTGAAGAACGCCAGGTTTCTGGAGGCAAAAATGCTTCGGGCCGATGGAGGCGTGTGGCATCATTACAAGGATGGACGGGCGCGCATCGATGGATTTCTGGACGATTACGCTTTTCTCGCTCAGGCGTTCATCAAACTCTACCAGGCGACGTTTGATGTGCACTGGCTGACGCAGGCGCGAATCGTATCGAAGTTTGCATTGCTGCATTTTGCCGACAGGAAGTCCGGAATGTTCTTCTATACTTCCGACACCTCCGATCGCCTCATCGCCCGCAAGATGGAGGTTAGCGATAATGTTCTCCCTTCTTCCAACTCGGCGTTTGCATGGGTGCTGGCGGAGCTCGGGGAATATTTTCAGGACCTGCAATTGGAGAGGCACAGCAAGGTCATGCTAAACCAGGTCATGAGCAATATTGACAGCGGGCAGCAGGTGTACTATGGCAACTGGTACCGGCTGGCGGGGTTGACAGCCTACCGGCCCTATGAGGTGGCGGTGGTAGGGGATCAGGCGCCCGAGATCAGCCTGGAACTGCAACGGCATTATCATCCCCTTGCTCTTTACTTCGGAGGAAGAGAGGAAAACCTTCCGTTGCTGGAGAACAAGTACGTGGAGGGGAGGACGCTGATCTACGTTTGTCGCGGCCGGGTATGCAAGAGGCCCTTGGAAAATGTGGCCGACGCCTGGAAACAACTTCAATAGTTCGCCGGCCGATCCGTTTAGTTTCCGATCGCCACTAGCCGCTCCGTTGATTCTCGTATCAGGAGGCTGGACTTGATCGTTTTCTTCACCGGGTGGTGATTTTCTCCTTTTATCTGAGACAGGAGAAGTTCCGCCGACGCCGCGCCGATGTCATGTGCGGGGTGGTCGACGGTACTGAGCGCCGGCTCCACAAACCGGCTGATGGGTTCGTTGTTAAAGCCAAGCACCGCGATATCGCGCGGGATGCTGAGTCCACGCTTTTTGATGATGTGCATCATTTCGATGGCGATGAGATCGTTCTTCGCGAAGATGGCGTCGGGCGGCTCTTTCAAATCGATGAGGTGGCGGGTATAGGCTTCGATGTTGTCTTTGCTGAAATCCGAAAGAAGCAGGTAGTCGGGATTGAATTCCAGGTTGTTTTTTGTCAGGGCGTCCATATATCCCTGGAACCGGTTGAAACTTGTGTAGAGGTGTCGCGGGCCGGTGATGGTCGCGATGCGCCTGCACCCCTGCCTGATCAGGTATTGGGTGGCTTCAAATGCAATCTCATAATTATTGGTGGTCACCTGCGCGGTGTCCAGTGTTTTGCAGATGCGATCAAAAAAGACGACGGGGATCTTTTTCTGAAAGATCGCGTCGAAGTGATCGCTCTTGTCGGTTTCACGCGATATCGAGATCAGCAGGCCATCCACGCGTGTGGCGATGAGTGATTTGAGATTGCTTTCTTCCGTCCGGCACGATTCGCTGGACTGACACACCATGACGTTGTATCCGGCCTGGTTCGCTGCGCGCTGGATGCCGCTCACTGCCCGCGCGAAGAACGGGTTTTCGGTTTCGGGGATGATGACGCCGATGGTATTGGTGCGCTGTTGTTTGAGATTGAGCGCAATGGCATTGGGTTGATACTGAAGTTTCCTGGCGAGGGCGAGCACTTTTTCGCGCGTTTCGGCGTGGACGTCGGAATGCTCGGAGAGGGCGCGCGAAACCGTCGACTTGGAGATGCCCAGGATTTTGGCAATGTCTTTTATGGTGACCGAATGGTTGTTCATCCTTCAGTATACAGATGCGATAATGAAGGTAAGAAATTTCCGGGATCGTTCCCGGGATCGGTCCTTTTAAATAATCTTTAGAAATACAAGAAATGTGGATAAAAAATTAAATAAAGTTATTAGAATCGTGTAAAAGCAATCGATTGCATAAAAAACAAAGACCATGACCTCCGACCTGAACCTGAGAAACCTGAACCCGCCGGCTGAGCTAAATTATGGTCAACCTCTTGCGCGACCGGATATCGATCAGTTGTTTAACCGTGTGCGGAAGGATGATTACACCGCCTTCGGGCGGATCTTCAAAGCAAATTACGCGCGGCTATGCGCCTATTCCAACCGGTTTGTACTCAACCGTCAGCTTGCCGAAGAGATCGTTGACGATGTGTTCTGCAACCTCTGGAAAAACCGGAAACGGATCCGGATCAGCAGCTCGTTCCAGGCGTATCTGATCACGTCGGTGCGCAACCGATC
>DASVOT010000758.1:0-8971 GCA_036383235.1 Chryseosolibacter sp. | reverse complement strand
CAGGGTTATTCAAACTGCTGCGCAGGGTGGTCTCGAGGTCTTCGATGAAGACGCGCATCATAATTTCCAGCGCCCGATCCTTCCGGTCATAATCTATTTCTGTAACGGAAACATGGATGGGATGCAGGTGGAGGACTAACCCAAGCAGCGGGATAAAGCCGGTAAACAATGAAGTCAGGCACATAGCGATAAAGTTAACACCGTTTCCACAAAATACAGTCCAGAAATGGCGCCGACTATTTTCGAAATATTTCGTATCCGTCAAAAATTACCGGAGTAAACCAAAAACGGCTGAAACGATGGCCATCCGGAATGGAGGCTAACGAATTATCGCGTATACTTGATGCCTGAAAGCCGGCGCTGCCCTTTATGAGCGAATTTGAGCTCTATTTTGGATTGGGAAAAGATCACATCCTGGATGCCAACGGATATGATCACATTCTTTTTGTCATTGCACTTTGCATCCTGTATTCCTTAAGGGAATGGCGTCGGGTCCTCATTCTTGTTACGGCTTTCACAGTCGGGCATTCCATTACACTGGCGCTGGCAACTCTTAAGATCATCAATGTGAACCAGGACCTGATTGAGTTTCTCATTCCAGTTACCATTCTGGTAACGGCGGCTTCAAATATTTTCAGGAAAGAGGAGAAATACCAGGTGAGATCCTTGCAGCTCAATTATATCTATGCCGCTTTTTTCGGGCTGATCCATGGGCTCGGTTTTTCAAATTACCTCAGGAGCATTTTGGGCCGCGACGAGACGATCTTTACGCAGCTGTTTGCTTTCAATGTAGGGTTGGAATTTGGCCAGATCATTGTTGTTCTTATCTTTTTATCGGGCGGTTTTTTGCTGGTAGACTTATTGGGCGTGAACCGCAGGGACTGGAAGATGGTTATTTCTTCGGCCATTGCGGGTGTTGCCCTGATCCTGGCGAAAGATCATATATTCTGGTAAGGGGAGGCTTGCAGTTGGCAATTAGCTTTTTTTTTAAAAATTTCGCCCGCTACCTTAGCGACTCATTAACCTAAAAATACATGACGCGTTTTCTTTTATTGATCTTCCTGTTTGCCGTCCACGCGGGATTTTCCCAGACCGGAGAATGGCGGGGCAAATTTGAGCAATTGGGCCAGACGCTGCCTACGCCCAACGAATACCGGACAGGCTCCGGCGCACCCGGCCCGAATTACTGGCAGCAGAGAGCCGATTATGCGATGAACGTCGAGTTGCATGATGACACCCAATCCATTACCGGAACGGAGACGATTACCTACCACAACAATTCGCCAGATGTTTTGAAATACCTGTGGCTTCAGGTGGATCAGAATATCCTTTCGAAGAATAACACTTTAAAGAGCACGAATACTGGGCAGGTTGTGGATTCCGCATCGGCCAAGACCTATGCCGATCAGGTTTCGGATTTTGAAGCAGGATTCAACATCAAATCGGTAAGGGAGACCAGCGGTAAGCCGCTCCCAAATTTTGTCAACAACACAATGATGCGCGTGGATCTTCCTCAGCCTTTGAAAAGCGGCGAACAGTTTTCTTTTCAGATCGACTGGTCTTATAATGTAGTGGACCGCAGCATTTTCAGGCAACGCAGCGGCATGGAGTATTTTCCGGATGATGGAAACTACGTCTATACCATTGCCCAGTTCTATCCCAGGATGTGTGTCTATGATGACTACAACGGGTGGCAGAACAAGCAGTTTCTTGGGACCGGCGAGTTCGCCCTGCCCTTCGGGAATTATAACGTGAAGGTAACGGTTCCCGCCGATCACATCGTGGCCGCCAGCGGCGTATTGCAGAACGCGGAGCAGGTACTGTCTGCAAGCGAAGCGGAACGGCTTAAAAAAGCAAGAACGTCCTTCGATCAGCCGGTGGTCATCGTCACGCAGCAGGAGGCAGTAAAAAAAGAGAAGACAAAGTCGAAGGCAAAGAAGACCTGGGAATTCCAGGCGGAGAATGTACGCGATTTCGCATTCGCCAGCTCCCGCAAATTTATCTGGGATGCGATGGCTGTAAAGATCGGAAGCAAGACGCCGCTTGCCATGTCCTTTTATCCCAAGGAAGGCAACCCGTTATGGGAGAAAGAGTCGACGAGGGCAGTGAAGAACACCCTGGAAGTGTACTCGAGAATGACGATTGATTATCCCTACCCCGTGGCCCAATCCGTTCACACGGCCAGCATCGGGATGGAGTATCCGATGATCTGTTTCAACTTCGGCAGGCCGGATAAAAACGGCAAGTACACCGCCTTGCTGAGACAAGGCATGATCGGTGTTATTGTTCACGAGGTAGGCCACAATTTCTTTCCCATGATCATCAACAATGACGAACGGCAAACACCATGGATGGATGAAGGGATCAACTCCTTCGTGCAACTCCTGACCGAGCAGGAACGCTATCCGGACATTGAGTGGACACGCGGAAAACCCTTCAGCGTTGTTAATTATATGAAGGGAGATCCAGCTTTGATGAGACCGCTGATGACCAATTCGGAACAGATCGTTCAGCTGGGGGCGGAGCAATATACAAAGGCGGCTACGGCCTTATACATTCTCAGAGAAACTGTAATGGGTAAGGAGTTGTTTGACATGGCCTTCAAGGAATACGCGCAGAGATGGGCGTTTAAGCATCCGAAGCCGTCGGATTTTTTCCGGACCATGGAAGACGCGTCTGCAGTTGACCTCGACTGGTTCTGGAGAGGCTGGTTCTACACGACCGATGCGTGCGATCAAACCCTGGAGGATGTAAAATGGTACAGGCTGGATGCGGTCAAAGCGCAGCCTGAAAATAAAGGGGTGCGAAGCGACCCGGGCGATCTGACCCGTGGCCCGAATAGTCCGGAGGCGAAAGATTTCAGCGGCGGTCCGCAGGCGCTCCACCTGCTGAAGACCGATGAGCGATTTTACGGAGAGTTCCTCAGCCGCGTTGACGACAAGGGTATCATGTCCAAGCTTTCCGATAAAAATATCTATGAAGTAACCGTTTCGAACAAGGGTGGGCTGGTGATGCCCGTCATCATTGAGTGGACCTATAAAGATGGCACTAAGGAGGTTGAAAAAATTCCTGCCGAGATCTGGCGCCTGAACGAACAACGGGTAACGAAAGTATTTATAAAGGATAAAGAAGTGGCGAAGGTCATGATCGATCCCGATATGGAAACCGCGGACATCAATATCGAAGACAATTTTTTCCCCAAGGTGGCGCAACCCTCGAAGTTTGACGAGTTCCGGAAGAAATCCCAGTGACCGCGCCCCGGGCATTATGAAAGCAGGCAGCGGCCTGCCGTAACTTTTTTTTGACCTTAAATACGAATATGCGAAGCTTTATAAAATTGATTGCCTTTATTCTGATGTGCCTGTTGACGGCGGTGGCCTTTGCCCAGGAGGAGTCGATGTGGAAAGGAAAGTTTGAGCAACTGGAACAGCTGTTGCCCACGCCGAACAGTTATCGCACAGGCTCGGGAGCTCCCGGCTCCGCCTACTGGCAACAACGTGCCGACTATGTGATCGATGCCGAGGTCAACGACCAGACCCAGGAACTGACCGGGCATGAAACGATCACGTATCACAACAATTCGCCGGAGCCGCTCCGGTATCTCTGGCTTCAGCTGGATCAGAACATTTTTGCCCCGGATAATCTGACCTCGCAGACCCAGACCGGAGAGGTAGTTGATTCCCTCCCGGCCGGATTGCTAAACGAGGTCTCCGGTATCAATGTTTCGGATTACAAGGGCGGATACGATATCCGTTCGGTAAAGGATTCGCAGGGTAACGACCTCCACTACACCATCAATCACACGATGATGCGGCTGGATCTTCCGGCACCGTTGAAGTCGGGCGAAACGTTCGCGTTTTCCGTAGACTGGCACTACACCGAATACAACCGCCAGGTCTTTGACGGTCGCGGTGGATTTGAATATTTTCCGGAAGACGGAAACTATGTGTACACCTTCGCTCAGTGGTTTCCGCGCATGTGCGTCTTTGATGACTATGAGGGATGGCAGAACAAACAGTTTCTGGGCAGAGGCGAATTCGCGCTGACATTCGGAAACTACAAAGTGCGGATCACGGTTCCCTCCGACCACATTGTAGGAGCGACGGGCTGGCTGCAAAATCCCAAGGAAGTGCTGTCAAAAGAACAGCTGGAGCGGTTCCAGAAGGCCCAGAAAACTTTTGACAAGCCCGTGTTGATCGTCACTGAAAAAGAAGCGCGGCAGAAAGAGAAAAACCGGGCGACCACCAAAAGTACTTGGGAATTTCAGGCTGAGAACGTACGGGACTTTGCCTTCGCCAGCTCGCGAAAATTCATCTGGGATGCCATGGCTGTAAAAATCGGAGACAAGACGCCACTTGCTCAATCATTGTATCCCAAGGAGGGGAATCCATTGTGGGAAAGGGAATCGACGAAGGCCATCCGGAATACGCTGGAGCTTTATTCATCCCGCACCTTTGATTATCCTTACCCTACGGCCTATTCAGTTCACACCGCCGACCAGGGGATGGAATATCCGATGATCTGTTTTAACCATGGGCGTCCCGGAAAGGACGGCAAATACTCTCAGCAAACGCTTACCGGGATGATCAACGTGATCGTTCACGAGATCGGTCATAATTTTTTCCCGATGATTGTGAATTCAGACGAGCGTCAGTGGTCCTGGATGGATGAAGGACTGAATACCTTCCTCGACAAGGAGACCATGCGTGTGCGCTATCCGGAATTATCGGGAACCCGGGGAACGCCGCAGGGGATCGTCCCCTTTATGAAGGGAGACAAAAGCCAGATGCGCCCTATCATGTCGATGTCTGATAACATTCGCGCCGAGGAATTCGGCCCCAACGCTTACACAAAGCCCGCCGCCGCCCTCACGTTGCTCCGGGAAACCATCATGGGGCCGGAACTGTTCGACGCAGCCTTCAAGGAGTATGCTCAAAGATGGGCATTCAAACATCCAAAGCCCGCCGATTTCTTTCGCACCATGGAAGACGCGTCAGGCGTTGACCTCGACTGGTTCTGGCGGGGTTGGTTTTTTACCAATGACAATGTGGATGTGGAGGTCAGTAATGTGAAATGGTTCCGCCTCAGGAATGAGACAGCAGACCCGGAGAGGAAGAACGTGACGGTGCGAAAAGGCGACCTTGCATCATCGGGAAGCAGCGGCGGAGCAGGGGGCACTGACTTCAGCAATGGTCCCCAGGAGCTTACCCTCCTCGATACGGAGCAAAAATATTATGGCGAATTTCGCAGCAAGGTGGACGATAATGCCATTCGCCGGAAGCTTGCGGGAAAAAACATTTATGAGATCACCTTCAGGAACAAAGGCGGACTTGTGACCCCGCTGATTATTCAATGGACGTACAAGGACGGTACCCGGGAAATCGAGAAAATTCCCGCCGAGGTATGGCGACTCAATGAGAATGAGATAACAAAAGTATTTATCAAGGATAAGGAAGTGGCGAGCGTATTATTTGATCCGGACGCTCAGCTTGCGGATGTGGATGTGATGAACAATGCGTTCCCGAAAAATACCGAATCAAGGTTCGACAAGTTCAAAAAGAAAAACTGACCGTGCATGCAGGAGCCGGGATTCATCGGAGGCTTTTTTTTCCGGGGGTGGGAAGGATATCCTGACCGGTTGAAATAGGGGACATGGATTTATTGGCAATAGATATTGACGCGAACCGGAATACGGAATTCGCCCGATACAAAGAGTGCCGGGCTGTCCTCGAGGTGTACCCTGACTACTACCGGCGCGTTGGGTTTGATCCGCCGTGGATAGGATATTTTATTCGCCGGGGAAGTGAGATGGTCGGCAGCGGAGGATTCAAAGGCAAACCCCGCGACGGCCGCGTTGAAATTGCCTATGGTACTTTCAAAGGATTCGAGGGGCAGGGGGTAGGCACTGAGATTTGTCGCGAGCTGGTTTCTCTATCCCTGAAAACAGACCCGTTGATCCGGATCACGGCGCGCACCCTGCCGGAGAATCATGCATCCGCGGGGATATTAAGAAAAAACGGTTTTGTATTCGTGGGGCTTGTCTGGGACGAGGACGATGGAAACGTGTGGGAGTGGGAGTATAAGGGCGCGCCGACGGCCGAAAGCGGATTGGGGTAAACGCGTTCCCGCTTAATGTATTCCCCAAGAAAGGGAACAGACGGGTGAAAAACCGAGCCGCAGGCGATGGTACGGATGGTCACACGCTCGCAAAGAGTTTCGCAGCTCTGACGAGGTCGACATTCCCTCCCGAGAGAATAATTCCGACATTTTTATTCCTGAACTGCTGGCGGCCTTTCAGCGCGGAGGCAAAGGCGACTGCTGCGGAGGGCTCCACGATGACCTTGAGGCGCTCCCAGAGCAGCCGCATGGCGGCGATGATCTCGACGTCGGAGACAGTGACGATCTGCTTGACCGTTTCCTGGATGATCGGGAATGTTTTGGTGCCCAGCGTGGTCAGCAACCCATCGGCTACTGTGTCGGATTGCGAAGGTTCGATCATCCCGGTCTCGAGAGACCGGTATGCGTCGTCAGCACCTTCCGGTTCAGCGCCGACTACGACGGTATTGGGCGAGAAATAGCGCGCCGCCAGCCCGCTGCCGCTGAGCAGCCCTCCACCTCCTACGGGAACAATGAGAAAATCAAGGTAGTTGATCTCTTCAAAGAACTCCTTGGCGGCGGTGGCCTGGCCGGCGATCACCTCGTAATTGTTGAATGGATGGATGATGTGCGCCCCTTTTTCCTGTACGACCTGAAGCAATGTTTCTTCCCTTGACCTGAGATTGGGTTCGCATTCGAAGATCTCGCCGCCATATCCGATAACACCCTGGCGTTTTATCTCCGGGGCTGTCCGCGGCATGACGATGTACGCCTTCGTTCCCATGATCTTGGCGGCGCGTGCCAATGCCTGCGCATGGTTGCCGCTGGAATGGGTGGCTACACCCCGGGCACGCTGCTCCCTGGTGAGGGAGAGCACCGCGTTCATTGCCCCTCTCGCCTTGAAAGCTCCCACCTTCTGAAAGTTCTCGCATTTGAAATAGAGAGACGCGCCCGCCATCTCATCCAGACTTTGCGAGGTCAGAACCGGCGTCTGGTGAATGAAAGGTTTGATCCTGTTGTACGCGTCCGTGATTTCCTGCTGTGTAATCATCTTATATTCCAGATGGGAAAATTTTTTTTTACCCTCGAAGTCACTCCCCTATACCCTTAGACCTTATACCCTATACCTTAGATCCCCCGAAGGGGGACTCAATGCGCATCCAGCCAGTTTTCGCCCACCCCAACTTCGACTTCCATGGGAACTTCGAGCTGGACGGCCTGGCACATAAGCCGGCTGATATTTTCTTTCACAAGATCGACTTCTTTCCGGTGTACGTCAAACACCAGCTCATCGTGTACCTGCATGGTCATTCTCGATTTCAATTTCTCTTTCACCATCCAGTTGTGGATGTTGACCATGGCGATCTTGATAATATCGGCGGCCGTTCCCTGGATGGGCGCATTGATCGCATTTCGCTCTGCAAATCCGCGGGTGCTGACATTCCTGGAATTGATATCCCGGAGGTAGCGCCGGCGGCCCATCAGCGTCTCGACGTATTCCTTTTCCCTTGCCGTATTGATGGCGTTGTCCATGTATCGCTTGATCGCGGAGAACTCGTGGAAATAAGCTTTGATGATCTCGACCGCTTCGCTTCTCGGGATCCGCAGATTCTGCGACAACCCGAACGCTGTGCTGCCGTACAAGATACCGAAATTCACTTCCTTCGCTTTCCGGCGCATGTCGGCAGTCACTTCCTCGGGCCGGACTTTGAACACCTTTGCCGCCGTGGTTGTGTGAATATCCCGTTTTGTCCTGAACGCTTCGATCATGGTCTCGTCTTTTGCAAACGAGGCGGCGATCCTCAGCTCGATCTGCGAGTAATCAGCGGACATCACCATGTAATCCTCATTGCGCGCGACAAACGCTTTTCGGATCAGCCTTCCCTTCTCTGTCCGGATGGGAATATTCTGCAGGTTTGG
The DNA here is from genome assembly GCA_036383235.1 of Chryseosolibacter sp. Lineage (GTDB taxonomy): Bacteria > Bacteroidota > Bacteroidia > Cytophagales > Cyclobacteriaceae > Chryseosolibacter. Next base: position 955 of record DASVOT010000758.1, on the reverse strand, counting down.
GTTGTTTGAGCTTAGCCTCCCCGTTACGGCCCACGCCTGGCGGTAGTCAGTGTGGATCCTGCCGTCGTACTGGCTGATCATCTTCGGAAGCGCTTCCACGTACGTAGAGCGCAGCTTGTCGTATTCGCGGTAGTCCAGTATTTTGCGGGCGATCTCATGCTCGGAAGCCAGGCCCTGCAGCACGTCTTCGCCGGTCGCGAACTGGCCCGTCTTCGTTTTCTTTGGCTTGTCGATCAGCTTCATCTGGTCGAATAAAATGTCGCCGAGCTGCTTTGGCGAGCCGATGTTGAACTCCGTGCCGCAGATGGCGTAGATTTCTCTCTGAACCCTTTCAATCTCGAGTTTCAGCTCATCGGACATTTTGTTGAGGGCCTTCACATCCACCTTCACTCCCTCGAATTCCATGGACGCGAGCACTTTTGCGAGGGGCATCTCGATCTCGTGCATGAGCTTTGTGTGCGTGCGGGTTTCAAGGTCTTTTTCGACGTGCGGTTTCAACTGAAGGATTTTGTCCACGCGTTCGCAAACCTGGTTTTTTTGCTTTGAGTCGGGGTCGGCCAGCAGTTCGTAGTCCAGGTATTGAGAGCAAAGCACCTGCAGGCTATGGGATGCTTCCGGCTCGATCAGATAATGCGCGAGCATGAGATCAAACAAAGGCCCGCAGACTTCGACGTCATATTTTTTCAGCAGCAGCATCGTCCCTTTGAGGTTATGCCCCACCTTTACGATGCTCTCGTTTTCAAGGACGGGTTTGAATTCGCTGGCGATGTGTTGGGCTTCGTCGGCATTCGTCACCGGGATGAAGTGCGCTTCGTCCTTCTGGAAAGAAAAAGCCATCCCTTTCAGTTGGTAGTTGAAGTTCGCTGAATCATCCGAAAAGGTTTCGATGGCGACGATTTTCTGTTGGAGCAGTTTTTCGACGAGGGCCCTGCGCAGGTCCGGCAGGTCTGCAAGG
>DASVOT010000757.1:0-8085 GCA_036383235.1 Chryseosolibacter sp. | reverse complement strand
ACAGCCGCCTCGTGGATGCTGCCGTCTTTGTCAACGATAAACTCGCTGAAGACCATTCCCTGAACGTTTTTCTTGATCGCCTCCTTCGGATAGGCGACTTTCTTGCTCCACCGGTTCTGAAATTCCTTTAATCCCATAATGGGTTCAGGTTTCACACTTACATCGCTTACTGTATAGATTTTTTCCTCCTGAAAATTGCATGCTGAGGTGGCGTCGGGCACGACAAGCAGTAAAACAAATTGAAAGACAATGATCGGCATATTCCCTGCGATTCGGCGTTTACTCTGAAAAAATGCGGGTACCGAAGGCGTCCCCTGATAACATAAGAGAAATATAAATAATTCTCGCTATATGGGCACGGAAAAAACGCTCGCGGAAGGCAGTCGCCTCCTCGGCAGGGTGGCGTCAGCTGACCGTAGCAGCGTCGGGAAGCTTGGCCTGCAGGAAAGAGGCAGTATATCCTTTCCCTTTCCTGACCATTTCCTCCGGCGTTCCGGAGAACAGCAGATTGCCTCCATTCTTTTCTCCGCCCTCGGGACCCAGGTCGATAATCCAGTCGGCGCATTTGATCACCTCAAGGTTGTGCTCGATAACGACGACGGTGTGACCCTCGTCCACGAGCGCATTGATCGCCTTCAGAAGCTTGGATATGTCGTGGAAGTGCAATCCGGTGGTAGGCTCGTCAAAAATAAAGAGGATGTTCCCGTCGGGAGTGTTTTTGCCCAGGAACGAAGCAAGCTTCACCCGTTGCGCCTCGCCACCGCTCAGAGAGTTGGATGACTGTCCCAGCTTGATGTAGCCAAGGCCCACATCATGCAGCGGCAGGATCTTGTCGTATATATTTTTCTTGTCCCTGAAGAAATCAAGTGCATCTTCCACGGTGAGGTCAAGAACATCGGCGATGTTCTTTCCTTTGTATTCGACCTCGAGCACTTCCGCCTTAAAGCGTTTGCCATGGCAGCTTTCACATTTCAAAAAGATGTCGGCCATGAACTGCATTTCCACTTTGATCTCGCCTTCACCCTGGCATGTTTCGCAACGCCCTCCCTCCACATTAAAAGAAAAATGCGAAGGTTTGTATCCCCGTGTCCTGGAAAGAGGCTGATCGGCGTAAAGCTGGCGAATGATGTCGTAGGCTTTTACATAGCTTATCGGGTTTGACCGCGATGACTTGCCGATGGGGTTCTGATCGACGAACTCAACCTGGGTGATGCGCGACACATCTCCTTCAAGCTTGTCATATTTTCCCGGGGTTTCCGCAAACGTTCCGGTCATCCTTCCCACGGCGGGATAGAGGATTTTTTTGATCAGTGTCGATTTTCCCGAGCCGCTCACGCCCGTCACCACGGTGAGGATCCCTAAAGGAAAGGTCACATTAAGATTCTTCAGGTTGTTTTCACGCGCACCCACAATTTTGATGGCGTCTTTCCATTTCCTCCGCCTGGATGGAACGCGGATGCTTTCTCTGTGGCTGAGATAATCGGTTGTATGCGAATGCACCTTACCATTCAGATCCTGCGCCGAACCCTGGAAGACAAGCTCGCCCCCATGGCTTCCGGCATCGGGGCCGATGTCGATGATCTGGTCCGCAGCGCGCATGATCTCTTCCTCGTGTTCCACGACGATCACGGTATTGCCCATGTCGCGCAAGGATTTCAAGACCTCCACCATGCGGGCAGTATCGCGCGGGTGCAATCCGATACTCGGTTCGTCCAGCACATACATGGAGCCGACCAGCGCGCTGCCCAGCGACGTCGCTAGCTTGATGCGCTGGTATTCTCCTCCGGAAAGAGTGGACGTGATCCGGTTAAGGGTAAGGTATCCCAATCCGACCTGGACCATATATGACAACCGGGAGCTGATCTCGGCAAGGATTCTGTCCGAAACTTTCCGCTCATAGTCGGGAAGTTTTATTTTATGGAAGAATGCGAGCGCCTCTTCGATGGGCATCAACACGATGTCGGTAATAGACGTGTTTGCAACTTTCACATACTGGGCGTCTTTTCGCAGGCGCGTGCCCCTGCAGTCAGGACAATTTGTTCTTCCCCTGTACCGGGAAAGCATCACCCGGTACTGGATCTTGTACGATTTCGATTCCAGGTGTTTGAAAAAGTCATTGAGGCCGTCGAAATATTCGTTGCCTTGCCACAGCAGGTCGCGTTGCGCCTGCGTGAGCTCGCTGTAAGGCCGGTGGATCGGGAAATCGAATTTGATCCCGCTTTTTAAAAGGGGTTTCAACCATTCGTTCATCGCTTCGCTGCGCCAGGGTGCAATTGCCCCTTCGTATACGGAGAGCGATTTGTCGGGGATGACCAGGTCTTCATCGATGCCCAGCACTTTTCCGAATCCTTCGCATGTCTGGCATGCACCGTACGGGTTGTTAAAGCTGAAGAAGTTCACGGAAGGTTCGGTGAAAGTCATTCCGTCGAGCTCGAATTTGTCCGAGTAATGTTGCCGGTTGAAGCCGCCTTGCTCGTTCTCGCCATACACATAGCAGTCCCCCTCACCCTCGAAGAACGCGGTCTGCACGGAGTCGGCAAGTCTGAAAGTGGTGTCCTCGTCAGCGGCGTTCACCGATGCGCGGTCGATGAGAATCTCCATTTCACTCTCGATTTTAAGGGCGTTCTTCTTTTTCTTCGCTGTCCCTTCGGAAGGACTGAGCAGTTCTTCGATAAATTTCACTTCGCCGTTCAGCAGGATCCGCGCAAAGCCTTTGCTTAACAACAGGTTCAGCTCATCGGCTACCTTGCGTCCTTTTTTCAAATGAACTGGGCAGGCGATCATGATCCTCGTTCCTGTCTTGAACTGATTGATCTCATTCACGACATGTGTGACGGTGTCGCGACGCACTTCACGGCCGCTGATGGGTGAATACGTTTTGCCTATCCGCGCAAAAAGGAGTTTGAGGTAATCGTAGATCTCGGTCGTCGTTCCTACCGTTGATCGCGGGTTGCGGGTGTTGACTTTTTGCTCGATGGCAATCGCGGGCGACACGCCGCGGATGTAGTCTACATCCGGTTTTTCCATGCGTCCCAGGAACTGGCGGGCGTAGGAGCTTAGGCTTTCCACATACATGCGCTGTCCTTCGGCAAAGAGGGTATCGAATGCGAGCGATGACTTCCCGGATCCCGATAAGCCGGTGATAACGACCAGCTTGTTCCTGGGAATGGCAACGCTGAGGTTCTTCAGGTTGTTGACCCGGGATCTTTTGATTATGATGTATTGGCGCGGGTCGAGTTCGTCGAGGTAAGCGTCGTTATTAAATAGAGTTTCTTCCACGTTCAGGTCCGTCATGTATTACCAGCATGTAACAATCTTCACGGCATAAAGATTTAAATTCATCAGATGTAGAATTTTCGCCTCGATTTATGCCCGGGTTGGGGCAAACAGTTAATATGCCATCCGTTAAGGGAAAGATCAAGTACCGTTCAGCGCAAAAAAAGACAGCTTAACTTCTTGCATTATTTGCTCGAACAAATAAAAAACACCATCGGCAGGATGGTGTCGCAATGCGTTTCCGTATCCGTTAGTTGTCGAAGTCAGGGTCGTAGCTGGCTTCGCGGTTTTTTCTTGGACCACCTTCACTGTCATAATCATCGTCGGCATCTGCTGACGCTCCGTAGGTATCATCGGCAGCGAAATCGTCCTCTCCCGGCGTTTCTGCTTTTTCAAACTCGGTTTCAGGATTTGATTCCACGTCGTATTCCCCCTCGCTGTTTTTGGTTGCAGGCACCTTGATGAGGTAAGTAGCGTCCTGGGTTTCCAGCGGGAAAACAAAGATGGGCTCTTTCTTCGCGTTGGTGATGCGGGTGATGCTACTTTCATAGCCATTGGGGTACTGATCGCGCATTAAATCCCGCAGGTCCTCCGAGAGATTCTCCAAACTTTTAATAACGCGCTTTTTACTGACTGCCATATATGATTCTGCACAAAAAATATGCGACAAATACCCAAAGAATTTGTTTAGAAGGCAAGATTTTTTTTAAAAATTTTTGCGCTTTCTGGAATTATTTATAACTTTTCAATCCATTTACTCACCAAACCCAACACAATATCGAGCGAAACGTCTACGTTACCTTAAAGTGAAGCAGAATGATAGAACAAGGATTAAGCGACAGCCAGCTCGTGTCGCTGTATCAAAATGGTAACGAAGATGCTTTCGAAGTGCTTCTTTACAGACACAAATCGAAGATCTATACCGCCATATACCTGATTGTTAAAGACCGGTATACTGCCGAGGACTTGTTGCAGGAGACGTTTGTGAAGGCGATCAACACCATTCGCGGTGGACGCTATAACGAAGAAGGAAAATTTCTCCCCTGGATCAGCCGCATCGCGCACAATCTGGCGATCGACCATTTCAGGAAAGAAAAACGATATCCCGAAGTGGTCCTCGAAGACGGAAGCAAACTGTTCAATTCTATGGATTTTGCCGAAGAATCCAGCGAGGATAAACAGATGTTCCGGGAAACCCGGTCGAAGTTGCGGGATTACATAAGAGAACTGCCGGAGGAGCAAAAGCACGTATTAATAATGAGACATTATTTCGATATGAGCTTTCAGGAAATCGCAAACCGCACCGGCGTGAGCATCAATACAGCATTGGGAAGAATGCGGTATGCCCTTATCAATCTTCGCAAGAAAATGGTGAAACACAGAGCCTATGATAAAAACGTTTACCCAGATGGACTTGATCAGGTATTTATACCACGAGATTACGGAGGAGGAGAAGAACGAAATTGATCGCGCCCTGAAACGCGACGGGAAATTGAAAGCGTTGTATAATGAAATTTGCGCGGCTTTAAAGGACCTCGACAAAGCTGCCTTGCAACCATCCGCATCAACGGTCTACAATATTTTGAACTACTCGAAGAGCCTGCAACCTAAATAGAGGAACGATCGCCGGCCATGGATATGGCGGCAGCAGCGTTCTTCTCATTGAGGATTCCTGCCGGCTTCTGACAGAATGCCGTCTCCGGCCAAAGCGCCAACAGCTAAAACCGGGAGCCAGATGCCTTCATCGCCATGCGTTACCTGGCGATTTTTTTTTGCTCATCCGCCATCTCCCCCACGCCCCAATCCCGCGAATGCCTTTCTTTGCATCGTGAAAGTCTTGATCATTCATCAGCATTTCAGGGATCCGCGACGGGGCGGCGCCATCCGGTCATATTACCTGGCAAAAGCGCTAGTGGAGAACGGTGTTGAAACGGTTGTGATAACCGCCCATAATGAACCAGGGTACAGGAAAGAGTGCCTCGAGGGCGTCGCAGTCCATTACCTTGCCGTTCCATATGACAACCGCTTCGGTTTTGTTAAACGCATTCTTTCATTCCTGAAGTTTGCCTATCAAAGCTTCAGGCTGGCTGGCTCCCATCAGGATGCCGGATTGTGCTATACCATATCCACTCCGTTGACGACGGGGCTGGCGGCCATGATGGTCCGCCGCCGTTATAAGATTCCATACATTTTTGAAGTCGGCGATCTCTGGCCGGACGCACCTGTCGAAATGGGCTTTATACGGAACCCACTCTTAAAACGATTACTATTCCGGTTGGAGAAAGCTGTTTACAACAAAAGCTTATCGTTGGTGGCCCTGTCGCCGGCCATTCGCGATTCCATCGGGAAAAAAGTCCCTGAAAAGATCATCCATGTGCTTCCCAACATGGCCGACACCGATTTCTTCCAACCCGCTAAAAAGGACCCGGAGCGTGAGAGGAAATACGGCGTGGAAGGAAAGTTTGTTGTTGCCTACACGGGCGCAGTCGGAGTGGCCAATGGGTTGTTTTATTTTCTGGATTGCGCGGCGGCGAGCCAACGGCAAGGTTTGAATGTTCACTTTCTGCTCTGCGGCGACGGCGCGATGCTGCAGAAACTGATCGATTACGCGAAGCAACTCAAACTTGACAACCTCACGTTCATTCCCTTTCAGAACCGGGCTGGCGTAAGAGAAGTGATGCAGGTCGCCGATGCAAACTTCATCTGTTACGAGCGCTTTAGGATACTGGAAACCGGCTCTCCGAATAAATACTTCGACGGCCTCGCGGCCGGCAAACTGACTGTGATCAATTTCGGAGGATGGATTCGTGAGGAGGTTGAGCACGAATCCTGCGGCGTTTATACCGATCCGAAACATCCCGAAGATTTTGTGGCGAAGATCAAACCGTTTATTGAGGACAAACAGCTTCTTAAGAATTATCAGTCGAATGGGCGAAGACTCGCGGAGACAAAATATTCGCGGAGCATGTTGTGCGGGCGCTACCAGGATATCGTGAAGAGCGCCGCGCATCAGATATTTTCCCGATCACGGCAGCGCGGTGTAAGCGTTTAATGCATATATTGAATTTCGTTGTCCCCGGATTGAGTTGCGACAGACCGGAGAACGAACAGGCCGGAACGAGGTGATTTACAACGTAACCCGCATTTCGAGAACCCATGAAAAGGCCAGTTTGCATTCTGATCCTTCTTCTCGCCCTCGGCTGCAGCAAGAAGAATAAAAATGAATCAGTCGTCGCTGACCCCGTTATTGAAAACCGGTTGCAAAAACTGATCGATGCCGGCGAGTATTTCAGGTTGCGAGCGGATCTTGCGAAATATCGCGAGAAGATCTCATCTGCAAGATGGCTGTATTTTCGGGCGTTTACCTACAGCGCCTTTAATGATTATCCCGAGTCTACGCTGGCGATTGACTCTCTTCTGAACGACCAGCGCGCTCCGCTTCAGGACTCAACGCGGGTCAACCTGATGTTACTCCTTCGCGACAACTATTTCAAGACGTTCCAGTATGAGAAGGCCGCCAGCGTAGGACAAGAACTCCTGGGAAGGTATAAAGAGACACTGGGTGACCGGTTGCACGACGTCGAAAACGAGCACATCATCCATCAGGCGCTCGCAGGAGTCCTTCCACAACAAACGGCTCTCAGGAAAGTGACGTTGAAATGGAAACCGAACGAGATCGGATTGATTGAGATTCCCGTTAAGAGTGGAAGCACTGACCTTCAAATCGTATTCGACACGCGCGCGGACATTTCAACAGCCACCCAAAGCTTTGCAAAGAAGCTGCGTCTCAGATTGCTGGATGTATCCTATGAGTTGGGCAGCGGACTGACGGGAAAAACTTTCCAATCGTCCCTGGGAATCGCCGACAGCCTTTATATCGGCGATATACTGGTTCAGCATGTCGTCTTTCAGGTTGTTCCGGATGAGATCCTCAGCTTCCCTTCTATCAATGTAACCCTCCACGGCATCCTTGGCTTTCCCGTGATCACACAATTAAGGGAAATCCATATATTTCAGAATGGCGACTTCATTATTTCCCCCGGTGAAACAACCAGCGATCTCCGCAACCTTGCCTTTGATGGTTTGACTCCTGTGCTTTCGGTAGCATCGAACAATGACACGCTGAGCTTTTATTTCGATACGGGCGCAAGCGGAAGCGATTTTTACGACAGTTTTTTCAACCGCTATCGCGCCTCTGTTTTGGAAAAGGCGAAGCTGAAAACTGTTGAAACCGGGGGAGCGGGCGGAATCGTTAAAAACGAGGTGTACTCGATGCCGGTTGTTGACCTCACCATCGGCAGGAAGAATCTGCAGTTAAAAGATGTGAGTATCCGGACAAAACCCATCTACAAAGGGCAAAAATATTACGGCAACCTCGGTCAGGACGTGATCAGACAATTCGATGAGATGATCCTTGATTTCGAGTCGATGTACATCGATTTCAGATAACGAATCGCAGGCGAATTCACGGGAGTCATTACTGCGGAGATCCGAGAACTTGTGAACCGCCTTTTCTTAAGGGAATAATGTACGTACTCAAACCATAACTATGAAGATTCGCAAGACAAGTGTAAACAAACGCTCGCTGATAAGGTGGAAGGTCTACTTTGATCGGTCCAGGATGTACATTGGATATATACAGTTTTTTCTTGTAGGGGTCGTCTTTCTTCAATCCTTTAAAGATCAGCAATGGAGTGAGTTCCTGTTTGAATATGCGCTGATCTCGATTCCGGCTGCATTGCTCGTCTTCCTGATTTTGTCACTTCTGCTTGGCTACCTGGATACCAGGCTCGGCTTTCGGGAAGAGGA
>DASVOT010000756.1:0-2374 GCA_036383235.1 Chryseosolibacter sp. | reverse complement strand
CCTTCTTCAATCATATCAGGCTCGTCATCCTGTTTTCCAGCCTGCTCGCGACGTTCTAGGGATTTCTGTATGTGATCATCCTCCAGCAGGACTTCTCTTTACTTATCGGGAGCATCGGGCTGTTTGTGATGGTGGGCATGCTTATGTTCTTCTCGCGCAAAGTGAGGTGGTACGGGGAAACGCAGCGCGTGTCCTAGCCGCGAAGGCAGGCGGCGGGCATGCCATTCCGTTGCCCGCCGCCGTTTGAAAATAATCCTGAAGGGGAAGCGAATTATTCCTCTTCGAGAAACGGATAGCGGTAATCGACGGCAGGCACAAACGTCTCCTTGATGGTGCGCATGCTGACCCAACGCAGCAGGTTTACTTTTGCACCTGCCTTGTCGTTGGTACCGGATCCCCTGGCGCCGCCGAAAGGTTGCTGTCCGACGATGGCGCCAGTAGGCTTATCGTTGATATAAAAATTACCCGCGGCATTCGTCAGCTTTCGCGTCGCGAGCTCGATGGCGAATCGGTCGCGCGCGAAGATGGATCCCGTCAGCGCGTACGGAGAGGTGCTGTCTACCAGCTCCAGCGTTTGCTCGAAGTTTTCCGTGTCGTACACGTAGATCGTCAGCACCGGGCCAAACACCTCTTCACACATGGTTACGGAAGACGGGTCCTTCGAGACGATCACGGTCGGCTCGATAAAGTATCCCTTTGATTTATCGTACTTCCCTCCGGCGATGATCTCGTTCATGCTGTTGCCGCGGGCCTGTTCAATGTATCCGGTTATGGAATTGAACGCTTTTTCGTCGATGACCGCGTTAATGAAATTCCGGAAATCCTCGCATCCTCCCATTTTCAGCGATCGAAGGTCCTGGAGCACGAGCGACCGCACGTCCTCCCACAGGTTTGTAGGGATGTAGCACCTGGACGCCGCGGAACATTTCTGGCCCTGGTATTCGAAGGCGCCCCGTACGATGGCGGTGGCGACTTCTTTTGCATCCGCGCTTTTATGGACCATGATAAAATCCTTTCCGCCGGTTTCGCCCACGATGCGCGGGTAGGATTTGTATTTATGGATATTCTGGCCGATCGTCTTCCACATCTTTTGAAACACGCCCGTGCTGCCTGTAAAATGGAGCCCGGCGAAATCGCGGTGATTGAAAATGACGTCGCCAACGGTAGGGCCATCTGCATAAATGAGGTTGATGACACCGTCGGGCAAACCCGCCTCCCGGAAGACCTGCATGATGACCTGGGCGGCATACACCTGCGTGTCGGCCGGTTTCCATACCACCGTGTTGCCCATGAGCGCCATGCTCGACGGCAAATTTCCGGAGATGGCCGTAAAGTTAAAGGGTGTCAGCGCAAACGTAAAGCCCTCGAGCGGCCGGTATTCCATTCGGTTCCATACACCCGCCGGCGACTCGGGCTGATCGTCGTAGATCCGGGCCATGTAGTACACATTGAACCGTAAGAAATCGATCAGCTCACAGGCGGAGTCGATCTCCGCCTGATAGGCGTTTTTCGATTGCCCGAGCATGGTGGCGGCATTGATCCGGTAGCGGAAAGGTCCGGCGAGCAAATCGGCAGCTTTGAGAAATATGCTGGCGCGGTGCTCCCACCCCATGCCCGCCCAAAGCTCGCGCGCATTCAATGCGGCCTGGATTGCCTGCTCAATGTGAGACCGGTCTCCCTCGTGAAAATAGCCGAGCACGTGCTGGTGATCGTGAGGTGGAGAGAGTTTTCTTTTGTTGCCCGTGCGCACTTCCTCGCCACCGATATACATCGGGATATCGGCAACCTGCGATCGCGCTTCTTCGATCGCCTGCTTGAGCAGTCTTCGCTCCCTGCTTCCCGGCGCGTAATTCAATACGGGTTCGTTCCGGGGAACAGGAACATGATAAAATCCTTTCGGCATGATCTATGAGTTAAGGTTAATGATGGGCAAAGGTATGGAAATCACAGAATGTTTTGCAGCTCGGAAAGGCACCTGATCTCGTGGTTGACTTTCTCGGAATGCGTCAGCGCCTCGGGATTGTAAAAGATCGTGTCGATCGACGCATTGCGCGCCCCTGCGATGTCCGTCAAAAGATTGTCGCCGATCATAACGGCTTCGTGACACCGAAGGTTGTTGATGGAAAGTGCATAATCAAAAATTTCCCTGGCCGGTTTTTTCGAACCCGCTTTCTGGGATGTGACCACATGGTCGAAGTAATGTGTGATCTTCCCGGCGAGGAGCTTCACGGATTGTATCTCGTCGAATCCATTGGTCACGATGGTCAATGCGTACTGGCCGGAGAGATAATCCAGCACGTCTTTCGCATAGGGAACCAGGTTGGTTTTTTTTGGACAGTCATACAGGTACTCGGAGGAGAGGTCTGCCGCCAGT
>DASVOT010000755.1:0-7260 GCA_036383235.1 Chryseosolibacter sp. | reverse complement strand
CATCGGAAAGCTCATCCATTCCAAGGATGGCAATAATGTCCTGCAATTCTTTATAGCGCTGGAGGATGTTTTTCACCCGCTGTGCGCAATTGTAATGCTCTTCTCCCACGATCTCCGGCCGGAGGATACGCGAGGTAGAATCCAGGGGATCGACGGCCGGATAAATTCCGAGCTCGGAAATTTTTCGGCTTAGCACCGTCGTGGCATCCAGGTGCGCAAAGGTCGTGGCCGGTGCCGGGTCAGTGAGATCGTCCGCCGGAACATATACTGCCTGCACGGAGGTGATCGAACCGTTCTTGGTGGAGGTAATGCGTTCTTGCATGGCACCCATCTCCGTAGCGAGCGTAGGCTGATACCCGACCGCGGATGGCATGCGACCCAAAAGAGCCGATACTTCTGAACCCGCCTGCGTGAAGCGGAAAATATTATCGATGAAAAACAATATGTCCCTTCCTTTGCCGGTTCCATCGCCGTCGCGGAAATATTCTGCAATGGTGAGGCCTGACAGAGCGACCCGGGCGCGGGCGCCGGGAGGTTCATTCATCTGACCAAACACGAAGGTTGCTTTGGATTCTTTCAGGTCGGTTTCGCTCACCTGCGAGAGATCCCACCCACCTGAGTGAAGGGACTTGAGGAAGTTGTCGCCGTAGTTTACGATGCCGGCCTCGATCATTTCGCGCAGGAGGTCGTTCCCTTCCCGCGTTCTTTCGCCCACACCAGCAAACACAGAGAGCCCTGAATACGCCTTGGCGATGTTGTTGATCAATTCCTGGATCAATACGGTCTTTCCCACGCCTGCGCCGCCAAACAATCCGATCTTACCGCCCTTCGAATATGGCTCGATGAGGTCAATTACTTTGATTCCGGTGTACAACACTTCCGCAGACGTGGAAAGGTCCTCAAATGCAGGGGCATGCCGGTGAATGGGAAGGTTTTTTGTGCCTTTCGGTTGCTTGATACCATCAATGGCTTCGCCGATCACGTTGAAAAGACGCCCCTTGATATCGTCGCCGATGGGCATGGTGATGGGAGAGCCGGTGTCGGTCACCTCCATGCCGCGAACCAATCCCTCCGTTCCTTCCATGGAGATGGTTCGCACGCGGTCTTCGCCAAGGTGCTGCTGGGTTTCCAGAACGACTTTGGTTCCGTCCGCTTTCGTCACAATCAGGGAATCCAGGATATTGGGCAGCTTCGCTCCTTCGGCGTCAAAAGCGACGTCCACGACGGGGCCAATTACCTGGGTGATCTTTCCAATATTTGCCATTGCTCTTTCTTTATCGTTAAGTCCGAAAAATTCGACCGCAAAAGTATATTTTTAACGACGAAGTACAAAGGGCCTTGATCAGATTTATTGGCCGGAAAGGGGACAAACAGCTGGTACTCAAAATCTGCTCATCAGTCAGGAACAGGGTATCTCAATAGACCTTTTCCGCGACGGCGTGCGGGGTGGCATTCAGCGCGATCCGGAAAGTGGTCCCCATGTTTTCTTCCGACGACTTCACGAATATTTTGCCGTTGTGGTAGGTTTCAATGATTCGTTTGGCCAGCGTAAGGCCGAGTCCCCAGCCGCGTTTTTTGGTCGTGAATCCCGCCTTGAACACCATGGCTAGCTTTGAGCGGGGTATCCCTTTTCCGGTGTCACTGATGTCGATAAACACCTTGCCCTCGTTCCCGCGCAGGATCTTGATCGCAATAGTACCCGAGCTGCCCATGGCATCGACCGCATTCTTGCAGAGATTTTCAATCACCCACTCAAAAAGGGGCGCATGAACCAGCGCTGAAATGTTATCAGAGAGGGTGAAGACTTCAATGCGGATGCGCGAAGAGATGCGCGGCCTGAGGTAAGTAACCACATTGCTGATCAGGGAAACGACATTCTCCTTCTTTAATATCGGAACCGACCCGATGCTGGAAAATCTTTCGGTAACGACCTTTAATTTCTGAATGTCTTTTTCCAGCTCGTCCGCCACTCCTTTTTTTCGCATATAGGGATCTTCCCTGATCACTTCGATCCATGCCATCAGCGAGGAAAGCGGCGTACCCAGCTGATGAGCCGTTTCTTTTGCCAGGCCGACCCACACCCGGTTCTGCTCCGCCGCTTTCGAGTAGTTGAAAGCGAGGTAGCTGATGAATCCGAAGATGGCAATAACGGTGAGCTGTACATAGGGATAGGCGATGAGCTGTGTCAGTAGGAATGAATTCCGGTAGTAAACCCGCTGGGTGCCGAACACTTCATTTGTATTCGGATCCTTCAGCGTGATGATGATGGGATCATAGGTATCGGCCATCGACTGCAGTTCCCGCGAGAGCTGTTGTTGAATTGCCCGCGCGGACCTCGTGGAATCAATGGCGATATTCCGGTACTGGATCACCTGGTCGTTCTCATTAACCAGGATGGTGGGAACAGAATTATTTTTATTGATGATCTCTTCGGATACGAAAAGAATATTGCTGTTGAGATTTTCATTCAGCGTATACTCTATCGCGCTGGCAAAAAGCTGGACCTGCTGCCGCTCGCGTTCCTTCAACTGACCTACCAGGACGTTAGTGTAATAGATCGAACTCACACTGATGAGAAACGAAACCGCCAGCACGATCCACTTGAGCTTGGGATTGTGCTGATAAAAGTCGCCTGCCGGGATCGGGTTAAGTTTGGTCATGAATCATGAAAATAAAGAAAAAACCCGGAACATTCCCTTCGGCGCCCCGATCAGCGATTTCTTCAATGGTTCATCATAAACCATTTCGCCAGCACCTTATAGTTGATTTTGGTGCCGTGCATCAGTATCCCAACGCGGTAAATACGGGCCGCGATCCAGGTGGTGAAGACAAATCCGCCGACCAGCAACACCTGTGAAAGCACCAGCTGCCAGAGGGGAACCCCGAAGCCGAGCCGGCCCATCATGGCGATCGGAGACGTGAAGGGGATGATCGAGAACCAGAAGCTCGCCGGGCTGTGAGGATCGTTGAGAATGAACATGAACAACCCGAAATAGGAAATGATCAGCGGCAGCGTAATGGGAAACGTAAATTGCTGCGCCTCTTGCTGCGAATCGACGGCCGACCCTACAGCGGCGAACAATGCGCCATATAGCAGGTATCCACCCAGGAAATAAAACGCGAAATTAAACAGGATGTAGGCAAACGGGATCTCCTGGAGCGAGTGAAGGATCTTTACGATCTGAGTGTTCTGCGCGGCCACTTCGCCTGCGACATCCGCGCCCGCCTCCATTTGCCTGGAGATCTGCTCCATCGCCTGTTGCTGGGGCATGCTGACTCCAAACAGGGATAGAGTGGCGGTAGAAAGAACGCTGACCAGCACAACCCAGATGGTAAACTGCAACAATCCGACGGCCGCTATGCCCAGGATCTTTCCCATCATGAGCTGAAAAGGCTTTACAGATGAAACGATGACTTCCACGATCTTGCTCGTCTTTTCCTCAATAACACCAAGCATGATCTGCATGCCGTAGATGAGCACGAACATGTAGATCAGAACGCCAAGCACAAACCCTAAAATATACAGCGTGCTGGTGTTGCTTTCCTTTTCCTCGCCTGTTTCACTCAGGTTGATATTGTTCAGGCTCACATCTGTCTTCAGGCTTTGCAGGGTGGCTTTGTCGATGTTGAACTGCTCGAGCTTCAGGTCGTGGATTCTGTTTTCCAGCATGTTCTCAAGGTCTTCTATTTTCCGGATGCTGGGATTTTCTTTCGTATAGAGGGTGATTCCGCGGGGGTCGGATAAATCAAATTGCGGAATATACAGCAGCGCAAAGTCGTTCGATTTATTAAAATCCGCTTTGGCCTTTTCCAGGTCGTCGGTAATAGGGATAAAGTTGTACTTGTTGTTTTGTTCGAACTGGAATTTTCCGCTCACGTCAACCACGCGCACGGTTTGCTTTCCCGCGCTTTCCTCCTGCTTCATCATCACATACACCATGACGGCGATGATAGCCGGAAAAATCAACGGGATCAGAATGGTAGCGATCAGAAAAGACCTCTTTTGAACCCGGTTCAAAAACTCGCGCTGGAATATCAACCCGATCTTACCCATGCGTGGTACCTCCTTTAACAAGTGTGATGAATATTTCACCCATCGTCGGAATCTTCTCGACGAAGCTGTGAACTTCCGTCATTTTCGTCAGGTCGGTTATCAGCTGATTGGGACTCAGGCTGTCTTTTATGCGCACAGTTGACCGGAAGTAGTTGTCTTCCAGATTTTTTTGTTCCGTCAGGTCATACTGACCGTTGGTGAAAATAAAGGGGCCGCGATGCTCTACGACGAACGTATTCGTCCGGTACGCGGCTTTCACGTTCTTCTTGGAACCTTCAAGGATTTTTTTGCTCTTGTCGATCAGGGCAATGTAGTCGCAGAGGTCTTCCACGGTTTCCATCCTGTGGGTGGAAAAGATGATGGTGCTGCCTTTTTCTTTCAGGGACAGGATCTCGTCTGTGATGAGCTGCGCGTTGATGGGATCAAACCCGGAAAAGGGTTCGTCGAGAATGATCAGTCTTGGCTCATGCATCACGGTGCTGATAAACTGCACCTTTTGAGCCATGCCTTTGCTGAGGTCTTCGACTTTTTTGCCCCACCAGTCCATGATGTCGAACTTCTTGATCCAGGCTTTGCTGCGCGCGGTTGCTTCCTGGCGGCTTAATCCCTTGAGTCGTGCAAGGTAAATCAGCTGCTCGCCTACTTTCAGCTTTTTGTAGAGGCCGCGTTCTTCCGGCAGGTAGCCGATCATGGAAATGTGTTTTGCCTGAAGGGGCTCTCCGAAGACCTGGATCTCGCCCGCGTCGGCGTTGATGATCTGATTGATGATGCGGATGAAAGTCGTTTTGCCGGCGCCATTCGGACCGAGCAATCCAAAGATGGTTTTCTCGGGGATGGTAATGCTTACATCCTCCAGGGCAACATGATTCGTATAACGCTTGGTAACTCCTCTTGCCGTAAGTGCTTCCACGGTGGCTGTATTCGGCTGGAAAGATAGAAAGGAAAAACGGGTGAAGAAACCGAAAATATTTGTGCGGAGAAGAAAAGTAAATCGCGGGTCAGTTACCCGCCGCCCGTCTGAAAATGATGTTGCCCATGGAAACGTCGAGATTAAAGACCAGGGCGTTCGGAGCGCCGCTGCTGTAGGCGGCGTTGGCGAATGTATTGTCGCCGATCTTCTTCATACCCTCCGGAATTTTCACACTGCAAAGCCAGGAATCATTAATGGTGACGAGAACGGGCGTGACATCGGATGGCAGGATGATGATGAGGTTTCCCGCACCGACGCTTCCTTCAATGCGGTTGCCCACAGACGGAGGATGCGAGCTGAAATCCAGGGTCATATTTCCGAAGCCCACATCCGCCGATGTATACCGGGTCCTGGAAAGATTGAGATGGTGGACATTGAGCGACCCGAGGTCTACCTTAACGGAGAGCGTGTCCATTTCAACCTTGTTTTCCAGAGAGCTGTAGCCAATGTTGACATCCGCACTACCCGTGTTGATCTTGAGTTTTTTGATCGCCAGCCCTGAAAGGTCGACGTGCGCGTTGCCAACGCCATATTCGAGCTCAAGGTCGTAGGGTTTATCGTCGGTCAGATACATTTTCCAGATCTTGTTATCCAGAGGCTGATCTTCTCCGAACATACGGGTGGAGATGGTCTGGCCCAGGCCCTGGGCATTGGTATTTTCAAAATTGAGATAAACCTGGCAGGTTCTGTTGACGATTTCCTTGCGGTATTGGTGGGCGTATGAAGACTGGTCCTGGTTGCTGAAAACGTTGAGGATCTCGGAATTGGGCCCGGCTTTGATAAAACAATCGCCGGTATTTGTCTTGAGGTGAAGATTTACCTTGTCACATGCCTGGCTATCCTCGACAGTGAATTGCTTCTTCATCTGCCCACTGGCTATCCCGGCAACAGCAATTCCCCAAACGGTTAACCAAAAACTTTTCTGCATGCTGAATATGTACGTACCCGCTGACCCCAGGTTGCAGCGTGTAAGTTTATCTTAAAAATTCACCTGAAAATATGATCTTTGAAGGCTTTTAACGGGATTCAGCCGAAAAAGTTTAGTTGAAAAACTCCTTCATACGCTCAAAAAAGCCTTTTTCGTTGGCGTCTGGCCGCGGCTCGAAGTTGGGCGAGTCGCGCAGGCCCTCCAGTATGGCGCGTTCCTCCCCGCTGAGCTTTTTGGGGGTCCAGACGTTGACATAGATAAGTTGGTCCCCGGTTTCATAGCCGTTGATATCCTTCAGCCCTTTTCCGCGGAGGCGCAATACCTTGCCGCTCTGGGTGCCGGGGTCGATCTTGATCTTGACTCGCCCGCCGATGGAGGGCACTTCCACGTTGGTGCCGAGGGCGGCGTCAACGAAGCTTACATAGAGATCGAATATCACATTATTACCGTCCCGCTTGAGCATCGGATCTTCCAGCTCTTCAATGAGAATCAAAAGATCTCCGGGTGTGCCTGCGCCCGGGGCGTCGTTCCCTTTCCCCGACATCGACAATTGCATCCCATCTGAAACGCCGGCGGGAATTCTGACCGTGATCACCTCTTCTTTTGATACCAATCCGGAGTTATCGACGCCAGGAGGCCGCTTGTCCACGATCTGTCCGGCGCCGTCACAAACAGGGCAGGTCGTTGAAGAAACCATCTGTCCCAGCATCGTATTGACTACCTTGCGCACCTGACCACTGCCCTGGCAGTGCGAACAGGTCTTGAATGAAACGCCTTCCGCGTGGACCAACCGGTGCACTTTTATTTTTTTCTCTACGCCGTTGGCAATCTCCTCCAGGTTCAATTTGAGCTTGATCCGAAGATTCGATCCTTTTCTCTGACGCCGTCCGCCGCGGCTGCCTCCGCCACCGAAGAAACTCTCGAACGGGCTACCGCCTCCTCCGAAGATGTCACCAAACTGACTGAAGATGTCTTCCATGTTCATGGTGTGGCCGCCGTATCCACCACCTGCCCGCGCATGACCATAGCGATCATAATGCGCCTTTTTTTCGGCGTCGCTTAAGACCTCATAGGCTTCAGCGGCTTCTTTGAATTTTTCTTCAGCCTCTTTATTTCCGGGATTCTTGTCCGGGTGATATTTAATGGCCACCTTCCGGTAAGCTTTTTTGATCTCTTCCGGGGTGGCATCCTTTCCGATGCCCAGAATCTCGTAAAAATCTCTCTTTGTTGACATTCGTTGATTATGTATTAATTGCCGACAACAACTTTGGCGTGGCGTATGACTTTGTCATTCAAAACGTACCCTTT
>DASVOT010000754.1:0-4397 GCA_036383235.1 Chryseosolibacter sp. | reverse complement strand
CGAACTTCTTTCATGAACTCTGGTTCTCAAATGACACCGCAAGGTAAACGGTTTCGCGCACAAGGCAAAAGCTGAATCGGCAGCCTGAAGGCTTCAGAACAAATACCTCAGTCCCACTCCGCCTTCAAACCGCCTCCATCCCGGATCAGCCTGAACGTCGGAAAAATATTCGACCTCCATGAACGCTGAGATCGGAATCCTGAAATAGGTGTACTCTATTCCGAGCACGAACTGTGGGCCCATTGTCACGCGGGTGCGCTCAAACGACCCGAACGGATCTTCCGAGCTGCCATTCGCACGGCTGTCGACGTAATCATAACGCAAGGTTGTCCTTTTCCACTCCCATCCCAGGCCGGCGTACCCTTGCAGTCCCTCGGAAACTTTCCTGGCGTCAAGGCGATAGAGTACTTTAAACTCGCCGATGAAGTCAGATTTCACACGATGGGTGAGATACACCAGCGACGGTTGACCCGCCGTCATGGTATCGCTGTTGACGTAGCCGTTGAACTTTTCGCGGAAATAGTGATTGTACAGACCGCTTGCGGCCTTCCCCGCGTCAATGGCAAAGGCAAGATGCTTGCCTGGATAATATTTATAAGTGATCGCGAAGGGATCGCCGACTTTTATTCCAAGACCTTGAAAAGGATACTTGCTGTTGGTAAAAACCGGACAGATGCTCCGCGCTTTTTCGCCTCTTACTTTAGGACTCGCATAATGATGACGCGACCGGTTTACGTTCTTGCCGTTCTGCGCCTGCACACCAATTGCCGCCAGGGAAACGAAAAGCAGCAGAAGTCCTTTGGATGCATTCATGGCTTTCAAAGATACGGAATTTAACCGGCGCTTCTGGTGTCCTTGCCGGGGTCTTGGCGAAGCCGCTATCCGACAAACTCTTTATACTGCATTTTGTGGAGATTGGCATAGAAGCCGTCCTTTGAAAGTAATTCCTCATGTCGTCCCACCTCCTTGATCTCGCCGTGATCCATCACGATGATCTTGTCCGCTTTTTGTATGGTCGACAAACGATGCGCGATGACTACGGAAGTGCGGCCGAGCATCATCGTGTCGATCGCCTGCTGTATCATCAACTCGGTCTCACTGTCAACAGAGGATGTCGCCTCATCCAGGATCAGTATTTTCGGATTGTATACCATCGCCCGGATGAAGGAGATCAGCTGGCGCTGGCCGACGGACAATGTCGCCCCCCGTTCCATGACGTTGTACGACAGTTTCCCCGGCAATCTTTCAATAAATCTGCGCGCGCCCGCCAGGTCGGCTGCATGCCATACCATGGCTTCGGTGACATCTGCATTGCCGAGGGTAATGTTGTTGAAGATGGTGTCGGAAAACAGGAAAACATCCTGCAGCACAACACCGATATTTCTCCGCAGGGCTCCGAGATCATAGTCCTTGATATCAACTCCATCTATTTTAATAGATCCCTTATTGATCTCGTAAAATCTGTTCAGCAAATTTATAATCGACGATTTCCCGGCGCCTGTGGCGCCCACGAATGCGACGGTTTCCCCTTCGCGGATATTAATGTTGATATCCTTCAAGACGTATTGCTCTTCATTATAAGCGAACCATACGTGCTCGAATTGAATGGCGCCCCTGATGTGGGCCGGCTGGTATGTGCCGGTCTGCTGTATGTGTTCCTGGTTATCCAACAGGTTCATGATCCTGGACGTGCTCACGATACCCATCTGCAGCGTGTTGTAGCGGTCAGCAATCATCCGAATGGGCCTGAAGAACATCTGGATGTACATGATGAAGGCAATGAGTTTACCGATGGTGATGCCGGTTTCCTCTATTCGGATCACACCTTTGGCGCCATACCACACCAGCAATCCGATTCCCGCGGCGGCGATGATTTCCGCGACCGGAAAGTATACGGAGTAGTACAGGACCGACCGCAGGTTCGCGTGCCGGTGCTCTTCATTGATTCGCCTGAACTTCTCAAACTCCGTTTTCTCGCTTGCAAAGATCTGGACGATATTCATCCCCGTGATGTGTTCCTGGACGAACGTATTGAGATTAGCCACCGCGTTGCGAACATCGTTGAAGGTGACTTTTATCTTTTCCTTGAAGACGTAGGTGCTGATGAGCAACAACGGGATCGTGGAGAGGCTTAACAAGGCGAGGCGCCAGTCCTGGTAGAACATGAACCCGAGAATAAAAACGATTTGCAGCAAGTCACCTGCCATGGCTGCGAGTCCTTCGCTAAAGACATCGGCAAGGGTCTCCACATCGGAAATGGTTCGCGTAACCAACCGGCCGATGGGTGTCTTATCAAAAAATCTGAGCCGCAGGTTCACGATGTGCTCGAAGAGTTTTGTCCGGATATCCCGGATGACATACTGGCCGAGCAACCCGGAAAAATACGTGTGCGCATATTGCACGATCGAGTGAATGATCAGCAGCCCGACGAGCAGGATCATGATGTTCAGCATGCCGGCGTAATCTCCAAAGGCGACGTGCTCATCGATTGTGTACTGGATCAGGATGGGCCGCGTGGGTGTCAGCAGGCCCAGCAGCACGGTGAGAACGATCAGCCCGTAAAAAATGCCGCGGTAAGGGGCAACAAATTTCATCAGCCTTCTGAGGACTTTCCAGTCAATTATATTTCCACTGCTTACCTGCTCTTTGTCCACGTGTGAGGCCGTTTATATAGACATACTGGATTTTATTTAACAAAAATTCGCGACGGGTATCTGACACTTTGAAGGTACAGGCCCTGTGCCGGAACATTCGCTCCCGCTTTCTTCCGGTCTCTGCTGTGCAAAATGGCCACAAAATCCTTTTGCGAGATCTTGCCTGTTCCCAGATCGAGCAACGTCCCCACAACCGCCCGTACCATTCCTCTCAGGAACCTGTTGGCCGAAATTGTAAAGAAGAGCTCATCGCCTTTCTCCACCCATTGCGCCTTCTTGACTTCACAAAGAAAATGATTTACGTCTGTTTTTACTTTGCTGAAGCACTCAAAATCATGTTCCCCGATTAATAACGCAGCCGCCCTGTTCATGTTTTCAATCTTCAGCGGTTTAAAGTAATGCCAGCTTAGACCGAGCAAGAACGGATTTTTCACCCGGGTGATCTGGTATCGGTAGGTTCGGTCGATCGCGTCAAAGCGGGCGCTGGCGTCAGATCGTACCTGCTTTATAGAGCGGATGGTGATGTCGCGGGGGAGGAATGAATTCATCCTCCGGATGAGTGTGTCTCCATCGAAAGGCTGATCCAGATCGGCGTGGAAAAACTGCTGCTCGCAATGCACGCCCGTATCGGTCCTGCCGCTTCCGAAGATCTCCACGGGCGAGCGGAGGATCTTGCTCAGAGCATCTTCCACAACCGTCTGAACGCCAATCCCGGTGTGCTGGCTTTGCCATCCGTTGTAGTTTCCGCCGTGATATGCGATCTCAAAGAAATACCTCACCGTAAAAGTTCTAAAATTCAAGCTTGAAAGGCAGATGCCTTACATTCAATCCTAAAAAGCGGCCTCGTACAGAACAGCCGCGCCCTGACCTACGCCGATGCACATGGTAGCCACACCGTATTTCACTTTTCTTTTTTGCATCTCATAAATAAGCGTCGCACTGATCCGCGCCCCGCTGCAGCCCAGCGGATGGCCGATGGCAATTGCACCTCCGTTAACATTGACCAGCTCCGGATCCAATTCCAGGTCCTGGATGCACGCCACTGACTGGGAGGCGAACGCCTCGTTCAATTCGAAGAGCCCGATGTCAGACACGCGCAGTCCGGCGCGCTTCAGCAATTTTTTTGTTGCCGGCACGGGACCGACGCCCATAAACGCGGGATCGACTCCCGCTATGGCCATCCCCGCCACGCGCGCGAGCGGCTTCAGCGAATAACGCCTCAAAGCCTCTTCGCTGGCCAGCAGTGACGCCGCCGCGCCGTCATTGATCCCGGACGAATTGCCGGCGGTGACCGTACCATTTTCTCCAAACGCCGGCTTCAGCAGCGCCAGCTTTTCCAGGGACGTTAGCCGCGGGTGCTCGTCCTTGTCGAACACAACCGTCTCACCTTTGGGCTGGGGTACCGGCACCAGGATCAGTTCTTCCTTAAATCTTCCAGCTTCATCCGCGAGGTGGTATTTTTGCTGGGAACGCAGGGCAAACTCATCCTGCCGCTCACGTGTTATCCCCCACTTGCGGGCTACGTTTTCCGCAGTCTCTCCCATCGAGTAAGGGTGGTACACCGTTGAAAGGGCGGAGTTCAAAAAACGCCACCCGAGAGTCGTGTCATAGATCTGCGCATTCCTTGAGAACGCCTCATCACTTTTCGGTATAACGAAAGGGGCCCGGGTCATGCTCTCCACGCCGCCGGCAATGTAAAGGTGACCTTCTTTGTTCATGATTGCACGTGCGGCATCCATGATC
>DASVOT010000753.1:0-3222 GCA_036383235.1 Chryseosolibacter sp. | reverse complement strand
CGCTGAGAAAACATTGAATGATCGTCTCGGAATCATCCGTCTTCGGAAACATCCTGCCGTCCTGCTCGGTTTTAAGTTCAACTCCTTTTGACCGGAACCAGTCCACCGTATCGGACGCGCCATAAACTCTGAAAATGGAGCGCAGTGCCTTTTCGCCCCGTGGATAATGTTGTGCCAGCCTGATGGCATCATAGCAGTTGTGGGTAACATTACAGCGGCCACCACCTGAAACGCGCACTTTCGACAGGAGCTTGTTTGATTTTTCAAGGATGAGGACGCTGACACCCGGATTCAGCTCGGCTGCCTGGATGGCACCGTAAAATCCGGCGGCGCCGCCACCAATAACAATCAAATCCATGCTGTGTGAGCTTGTGTACTCCATTTCCGATCCGTGTCGCAGTCGTTAGCTCCAAACCCCGACCCGGCCCATAATTTATTACCTTTGAAAAAAGCTGAGGCTCAAACCATTCTTCAATATTAAGAAGGAAAACCGATCTCTCCATTTTGGAAAAAACACCAAAAAATATCCTGGGCGCGCTGTCAACCGGCCCGATACAACGCTACATACGGGAACACGAAAGCGACGATGTTAAACAGCTGGTTCTGAAGCATAAGGCAATTCTCGGCATTCCGGCCGCGCATCTTTTTGAGCAGATCGCCGCACGCAAAAAAGCCAGGGAGAAATTGCCCTTGTACTACAACACAGAGGGGATCATCTTTCCACCGCTTCTGAATTTTGAACAAAGTTCATCCGAGGCAACGGCCGTTTACAAAAGCGATATTGTAAAAGGAGTGCTGCACGGGAAGACGGCGGCGGACCTTACCGGAGGTTTTGGCGTCGACAGCTATTTCTTAAGCCGAAACCTTCAGACGGTCGATTATGTTGAGCCGGAGGAGTTCTTGCTTGAAATCGCACGCCATAACCACCAGTTACTGGGCGCCTCTAACATCCGCTATCACCTGTCGACTGCGGAAGAATTTCTGCGGCAAAACGGCGAATCATTTGACGCTGTGTATCTGGACCCTTCGAGGCGGGACGTGAGCAAAAGAAAGATCCATTCGCTCGCCGAATCGCGGCCCGACGTCTTGAAACTCAAACATCAGATTTTCGGGAAGACAAAATTTCTTCTTGTGAAAGCATCGCCGCTTTTCGACTTACACGAGGGAATAAAACAGCTCGGACAGATTCGGAAAGTCTATGTGATATCAGTCGCCAACGAATGCAAGGAAGTTCTCTTCCTGAGTGAAAGAGATTTCGCCGGCACGCCAGTTATCGATGCTATCAACCTGACGGGGACCGCACATAGTTTTGAATTCACTTTCCCTGAGGAAAGAGACGTGCAGGTTCTGTACAGTGATCCATTGAAATATCTGTATGAGCCCAATGCGTCTATTCTGAAAGCCGGCGCATTCAAATCAGTGGCACGTCGCTTCGGCCTGATGAAGCTCCAGGCGAATACCCATCTATACACGGCCAATGATCTGATACCGGAATTTCCGGGCAGAAAATTTCTAATTGAGAAACTTGTGAAGCCTGACGAGGTGAAAAAATATTTTCCGGAAAAGAGGGGCAATATTACCGTTCGTAATTATCCTCTTACGGCCGAACAACTGAAAAAGAAGACAGGGTTAAAGGACGGCGGAGAAAAATTCCTGATCGGCTTTTCGGGTGCAACTCAAAAGTTTTTGGCTGTGGCAGCACGCGTTTAAGGAAGCGGACGTGTCTGCAGGGCGGCAATCTGGCGCCGATCTACAACGATTTAAGGATTTCCTCCACTTCAGTTTGTCCATTAAATGAGGACCTGAGTTCGCCTTTTGAATAAACGTATATTGAGGGCGTGGGAATAGGACCATAGTAGGTCAGCACGCTTTCGCTGGTTGTCCAGGCGAACTTCACATTCTGTTTCCCGTCCAGGTTAAAGTTCTTGGCAAACGCCATGATCTGCTCCATTGGACTTGATGAAACAAAATACAGCGTATAGTCCTTAAATTCTTCCAGGCGCTGTTCAATTTGAATGGCTTCTTGCTGACAATGGTCGCAATCGGGTTGAAACATGACCAGCACATTATTTCCTTTCAGCGTTTTGGTTGACATCTTTTCTCCATTGCTGAAAGTCAGGATCAGGTCAGGATATTCATTTACCTGCCGGGCACTCACTTGTGCCGTCTCTTCTTTTTTCGGGGAGCAGGCGACCGTCAGACAACTTAAAATCACAACTGCGGAAAACATTCTGATCATAGCGCTAAAATTAAAAGGACGGCCCAATATAAAACATAACTTATTAATGCGGCGGTGCCGTATACCTGAATTACTTTCTTTCTGTTTTGGATGTCCTCCCACCACAACATGACCCACGGTTTGTAAAGGCCGATCAACAGGCACAAAAGCGCCGTAACCGACACGTACAGGAGAAATCGCCTGATAAAGTCCATTTTTTCAAAATTAGTACAAATTCCCTACGGTTATTGGATAAAGGCGCCATGTCAAACTATATTTGCGCCCCCTTCGTTGTGAAGGCATAAACCCGATAAACCGGAATAGTGAGGGCGAGTGATTTTATGAGTATTTACCTGGCGGATGGTTTTATCAAGACCGTTGCCGCAGGGATACACGCGCCGTCTCCTTCCAATATCCGGCTGAAAGGTCTCTCAGGAAGCCTGGATGCCATGGTGCTTGCGGCTGCATTCAAGATCCATCCCCAGGATTATGTCGTGATTTTGCAGGACCGGGAGGAAGCGTCTTATTTTCTCAACGATCTCCAGAATCTTCTGGGAAGAGAAATTTTTCTGTTCCCGATGTCGTACAAGCGGCCTTACGAGTTCGTCGAAACGGAGAACGCCAACATTCTCATGCGCGCGGAAGTGCTGAACCGGTTGGCCAACAAAACCGACAGCGAGATCATTCTCACTTACCCGGATGCCTTAAGCGAAAAAGTTATCAACAAGCGCTCTCTTGCGAGTAACACTTTCACGATCAGGCTCGGTGAAAAACTGGAGATGTCTTTTCTTGAAGACTTCATGCATACCTACGACTTCGAAAAGACTGACTTTGTATACGAGGCCGGCCAGTTCGCCGTCCGGGGTGGCATCATCGATATTTTTTCGTTCGCACACGACCTGCCTTTCAGGATTGAACTTTTCGGAGACGAAGTCGACAGCATCCGCACGTTCGAACCCGGTTCGCAACTCTCGGTTGAGTCGCAGGAAAAAATCAATATTATT
>DASVOT010000752.1:0-7579 GCA_036383235.1 Chryseosolibacter sp. | reverse complement strand
CTCAAAGTCAGGGTTAAGATACAATCCTTTTTCGACATCCTGCAATTGCTTATATAAATCAAGATCCCGCGTGAAAACTTCCAGTGGATTCGTCAGGCCTTCTTCGCCCCCGACGACAACGTTATTGGATCCGCGATTTTTCTGGGCAAGAGCCTCGTAATTTTTGAACAGAACCACCTTTAAACTGTCGAGTTTTCTCAATTCCGATTCGAGTTTCTCCTTCTTGTCGGTGAGGTTTGCCTTATTGATCTCAATCCTTCGCTTAATGTAAGTACTATTCTTGAAATAATTCACCAGGGCGGTTTCAAGCGGTTTTACGATCTCGGGATCATACACATAGACGCTTATTTCATATGCGTTCTTGTTTTCAATCTCAAGCCGGCTGATTACTTTATCAACAATGTCTTTCTTTTCACCCGTAACATTGTTCAGTTGTTCCCGCAGCACCTCCATTTCAACCACGTCGTCTTCCGAAACAAAGGGCCTGAATTCAAATTTGCGAATATTTTTCGCCGTTGGGGCGTCGACGTTCAAAACTTCCTGCAAACCTTCCGCACTTTTTTCTTCCGCCAGCAGGTTAAACTTCTCAATGGTGTTGTTGAGAATCTGCGTATTGAGATAATCACAACTCAGCACCATCGATGATTTATAGTAATTTTTCTTCAGTAACTCCGAATAAAGGACGCCCAGGACCAGGCCCAACACGATGATCCCTAAAAAAAAGACACGGTTTTCATAAAACGTGTTTCTCAGACCGGCAATCCCGGAAAGGATCGAATTCCCCATGTTTGAAAAGCCCTTGCCGATCCACCTGAAAAACTGGGCTAAATCGATTTCATCAGTATTCGCGGGGCGCTGTTTTTGCTCTTCCATGCATTATTTGGATAAACGAAGCTGCAATTTATATACATTATGGTTAATCTTCATATTTTTGCGCTCTTCAAAAAAAATCTAAGGCCCATAATGTTTTCGTCGAAGCAGATTTTAATCACAGGAAGCGCAGGATTTATCGGCTATCACCTCACTCAAAAGGCGGTGAGCCTGGGTTATGCAGTTACAGGCATTGACAACCTGAATGACTACTACGACGTCTCGCTGAAGAAGGCAAGGCTTGACAATCTGAGGAAACTCCCCGGGTTCAGCTTTCAACAGATCGACCTGGCGAATGCAGAAGGGCTCAACCGGCTGTTCTCGGAAAACCGGTTTGACGCCGTCATTAATCTCGCCGCCCAGGCGGGAGTAAGGTACTCCCTCACCAATCCTCACGCCTACCTGGAAAGCAATCTCCGGGGGTTTCTGAACATTCTGGAGGCATGCAGGCACAATAAGACGGGCCACTTAATTTATGCATCTTCAAGCTCCGTGTACGGGGCAAATAAGAAGATGCCATTCTCCGTTCATCATAATGTGGACCATCCGATATCTCTTTACGCGGCCTCGAAAAAGGCCAACGAGCTCATGGCCCATACGTATTCAGCCCTGTATGAACTACCTACAACCGGCCTTCGTTTCTTTACGGTGTACGGTCCCTGGGGAAGACCTGACATGGCGCTGTTCCTGTTCACAAAAGCCATTTTCGAAGGGAAGCCGATCGATGTCTACAACCATGGAAAGATGAAAAGGGACTTCACTTACGTAGACGATATCGTGGAGGCCATCGTGCGATTGATACCGAAGGCAGCGAAACCCAATCCTGGCTGGAACGGACTCACTCCTGATCCCTCCTCAAGCTTCGCTCCTTATCGCGTCTACAATATCGGGAACAATAAACCGGTTGAGCTCCTGAGATTCATAGAGGTTATCGAGCAGAAGGTCGGAAAGAAAGCCATCAAGAATTTCCTTCCTATCCAGGACGGGGATGTACCGGAAACATTCGCGGATGTGGAGGACCTGATGCGTGAAGTGGACTTCAGGCCTTCGACGCCGATAGAAGTGGGAGTGGGAAAGTTTGTGGACTGGTATCGGGAGTCTTATAAGGTTTAAATTCAAAATTCAAGATTCAAGATTCAAGATTCAAAATCAGTCAGCATTTCATGATTTAAGGCGAAAAAAAATGGATAAAATTGGAATCATCGGGCTGGGGTATGTCGGTCTTCCGCTGGCTGCGGAGTTCGGGAAGGTCATGGATGTGGTCGGCTTTGATATAAACAAAAACCGGATAGAAGAACTGAAGAAGGGCTATGACCGCACACGGGAAGTAGAGCCCGAGGAGTTAAAGGCTTCGACGAAATTGGCCTATTCGTCCGACAAGAATGACCTCAGGCAGGTAAATTATTTTATTGTTACTGTCCCCACTCCCGTTGACGATTCGAAAAAACCCGATCTGAGGCCCCTGGTCAGCGCAAGCAAGACGGTAGGCAGCGTGCTCAAGAAAGGCGATATCGTGATATACGAGTCTACGGTTTACCCAGGCTGCACGGAAGAAGTATGTGTCCCCGTCCTGGAAGAAAGCAGCGGGCTCAAGTTTAATGTTGACTTTTTCGCGGGCTATTCGCCGGAGCGCATTAATCCGGGCGACAAACTGCACCGCGTCACCACCATCAAAAAAGTCACAAGTGGCAGCACCCCTGAGGTGGCCGACAAGGTAGACAATCTCTATCGGAAGATCATCAAAGCGGGCACACATAAAGCCTCCTCCATCAAGGTCGCGGAGGCCGCAAAGGTGATTGAAAATTCGCAGCGCGATATCAACATCGCTTTTGTAAATGAGCTGGCCCTGATATTTGACCGTATCGGAATCGACACGAACGAGGTTCTCGAGGCTGCCGGAACGAAATGGAATTTTCTCCCATTTAAGCCTGGATTGGTGGGCGGTCATTGCATCGGCGTGGATCCCTATTACCTGACGCACAAAGCCGAGAGCCTGGGATATCATTCGCAGGTTATCCTGGCTGGACGGAAGATCAATGACAATATGGGGATCTACATCGCAAACACCGTGATCAAGCTGATGGCAAAGAATGACGTCGCCATCAACAAAGCCAGCGTGCTCGTGCTGGGTGTGACCTTCAAGGAAGATTGCCCCGACATCCGGAACAGCAGGGTTGTAGACGTCGTTCAGGAGCTAAAAAGCTTTGGAACGGCCGTCGACATTTACGATCCGCATGCTGACGCAGCGGAAGTAAAGCATGAATACGGATTGACTACGATTCCTTCGCTGAGCAAGCAATACGATGCCATCGTGCTTGCAGTAGGGCATAAAGAGTTTCGCAACATGGATTGGGAACGCATAAAGCATTCGAAGACCGTGGTCTACGACGTGAAAGGGTTTTTAGATCAGTCTAAAGTCACCGCGCGGTTATGAAGAAAAAAGTACTGGTCACCGGCGGCGCAGGCTATATCGGCGCGCACACAGCGGTAGAGTTGTTTTCGGCGGGGTACCATCCCGTCATCATTGATAACCTGTCGAGAAGCGACCGTACCCTCCTTCGGGGAATGGAGAAGATCACAGGCGTACAACCGGATTTTCACCAGGGCGATTGCCTGGACGAGAAATTCCTTGAAGGCATATTTAAGCAACAGGGACCATTTGCGTCCGTCCTCCACTTTGCCGCCTACAAATCGGTAGGCGAATCCGTACAGCAGCCTCTCTTATACTACGAGAACAACCTGGGCTCGCTCATCACGTTGCTCAAAGTAATGAAGGCCCACGGCGTAAAGGACCTGATCTTTTCTTCCTCTTGTACGGTCTACGGCCAACCAGATAAAATCCCTGTAAATGAAAGCGCGCCGTTCAAGCGGGCGGAATCCCCGTACGGCGCCACCAAGCAGATGAGCGAGCGCATCCTCGAGGATAGTTATGTAACAGGATACCGAGTCGTGTCACTGCGGTATTTCAATCCCATCGGCGCTCATCCAAGCGCGCTCATGGGAGAATTGCCGATCGGCGCACCCAACAACCTGGTGCCTTACATAACGCAGACCGCAGCGGGGAAGAGAGACAAGCTCACCATTTTCGGAAATGATTACGATACGCCCGATGGCACGAACATCCGCGACTTTATTCATGTCGTAGACCTCGCCGTTGCCCATGTGAAGGCGATGGAGTATCTCGAGAAACGGCCGCCGGAGAATTGTTACGAGTCGTTCAACCTCGGCACCGGCGTGGGTGTCTCCGTGATGGAACTCGTGAACCAGTTCCAGCAAGTGACGGGTGTAAAACTGAATTATACGATCGGTCCGCGAAGGCCAGGCGATGTGGTGAAAGTATACGCCGACCCTGCCAAGGTGAATCGGGCTTTGAACTGGAAAGCTAAATTCTCCACTGCGGATGCGCTGAAGCATGCGTGGGAGTGGGAGCAGAAAATCGCTAGTCGGTAGTCGGTAGTAATGGGCTCTGCGTGACGGACAGATACCGATAAAAAGAAAACTTCGTGCCCCTTTTGTGTCTTTGGGCCTTCGTGGCAAAAAAAAACTCGTCGCACAGAATCTGTGCGTAAGACAAAATATATGACGCACAATATTAAAATGGTCGATCTGCATAAGCAGTATCTGCGGATCAAAGATGAAATAGACGAGGCGATCCAGGATGTCCTGACCTCAACGGCGTTCATCCAGGGTCCGCAGGTGAAGGAGTTTGGCGCAGCGCTGGCCAAGTACGCCGGAGCCCAGCACGTTATCCCGTGCGGCAACGGAACAGATGCGTTGCAGATCGCGATGATGGCATTGGATCTGAAGCCCGGCGACGAGGTGATCGTTCCCGTTCACACCTATGTGGCGACCGCTGAAGTCATCGCCCTGCTGGGTCTCATACCGGTCTTTGTCGACGTGTTGGAAGACTCCTTCAATATTGACATAACCCGGATCGAGAAGGTCGTCACCAAAAAGACAAAAGCAATCGTCCCCGTCCATTTGTACGGTCAGTGCGCCGACATGGAGCCACTCCTCGCAATCGCCGCCCGGCATAATCTCTATGTTATTGAAGACGCCGCGCAAGCGCTCGGGGCCGAGTACACATTCACCGATGGCACCCGGAAAAAGGCCGGCACCATGGGAATCATCGGCACCACTTCGTTCTTTCCCTCGAAGAACCTCGGCTGTTACGGCGACGGTGGCGCGATCTTCGTTAATGACGAAGCACTCGCTGAAAAGATCAGGATGATCGCTAATCACGGTCAGCGCGTCAAATACCACCATGACATTATCGGGGTTAACAGCCGCCTGGATACCCTTCAGGCGGGCATCCTCAATGTAAAGCTGAAATACCTGGACAGCTACACGGCAAGGCGCAATGATGTGGCGAACCATTACGATCAAAATCTCAACCCGGAGATTTGTCAGACACCAGCACGTGTAAAAAACTCGACCCACGTCTTTCACCAGTACACCGTGAAAGTAAAGAAAGGCAGCCGTGATGAGTTCCAGAAGTATTTGACCGGCAAAGGCATACCCACTATGATCTACTACCCGGTGCCGTTGCATCTTCAGAAGGCATACCGCCGGACCGGCTTTGGCGAGGGGTCATTTCCTGTGACTGAAAATCTCTCAAAAGTTGTAATTTCGCTGCCGATTCACACGGAGATGGAGGTTGGAGAGCTGGACTTTATATGCAATGTTATAAATGACTTTAGTTAGCTCTGGTCGGGGACTTGTGGCTCACGCAAAGCCCGCTAAGCGCGCCAAGAAATTGATTTCTTTGCCAGCCTTGCGTAAGGTTTTCGACTTTACCGACTGACACCGATTGTTCAATTAAGCACGATGGAGGATAGATCTTACTTTGCGCACCCGACAGCAGTGATCGATGACGGTTGCGAAATAGGCGCCGGCACGAAGATCTGGCACTTTTCGCATCTTATGCCAAACTGTAAGGTGGGTCGCAACTGCAACATCGGCCAGAATGTCGTGATTTCTCCGGAGGTGGTTCTTGGCAACAATGTAAAGGTTCAGAACAATGTTTCAATTTACACCGGTGTGATTTGCGAGGATGATGTATTTTTGGGGCCGTCGATGGTATTCACGAATGTCGTCAATCCCAGGAGCGCGGTGAACCGGCGGGGGCAGTACGCCAAAACCATTGTAAAACACGGTGCGACTATTGGCGCTAACGCTACGGTTGTATGCGGCCACGACATCGGCCGCTTTGCGTTTATCGGAGCCGGTGCCGTCGTAACTAAGGATGTTCCCGATTACGCGCTTGTTGTCGGCAACCCCGCGAAACATATGGGGTGGATGAGCGAGTATGGGCATAAGCTTTCATTCGGCAAGGACGGAACGGCGGTTTGTCCGGAGAGCAAGGAGAAATACAAGCTCCAAAATGGAAAAGTAAGCAAGCTACAATGAAGAACTTTGCACTCATCGGCGCGGCGGGATATATTGCTCCCCGGCACATGAAAGCCATCAAGGAGACGGGTAACAACCTGGTCGCCGCGCTGGACAAGCACGACAATGTCGGCATCCTGGATTCGTATTTTCCCAATGCAGATTTCTTTACCGAGTTCGAGCGCTTCGACCGGCACCTGGACAAGCTGAAAAGGAAGGGCGTCAGGGCGGACTATATATCCATCTGTTCGCCAAACTACCTCCACGACTCTCATATCCGTTATGCCCTTCGCTATGGCGCTACTGCCATTTGCGAAAAGCCACTGGTGCTCAATCCCTGGAATGTCGATGCGCTGGCGGAAATTGAAAAGGAGACCGGCCAGAAAGTTTACACCATTTTGCAGCTGCGTCTTCATCCGGCCATCATCGCGCTGAGAGACAAGATCAGGAACGGTCCGAAGGACAAGATTTACGACGTCGACCTGCGCTACATCACTTCGAGAGGCAACTGGTATTACGCAAGCTGGAAAGGAGAGTTGTCCCGGTCCGGAGGAATTGCCACTAATATCGGGATTCATTTTTTTGATATGCTCCTCTGGATTTTCGGAGCGGTAAAGGTAAACAAGGTGAAGGCCCACGAGCGGGAGCATGCGGAAGGATACCTGGAGCTGGAGCGGGCGCGGGTGAACTGGTTTTTAAGTATCAATTATGAGCATGTTCCCGAGGCGGCGCGAAAGGCGGGAAAGAGGACTTATCGTTCCCTGACGATCGAAAAGCAGGAGATCGAATTTTCGGAGGGGTTTACGGATCTGCATACGGTAAGTTATCAGGGAATCCTGGATGGGAAGGGGTTCGGGATTAGCGATGCGAAGCCGTCGATAGAGGTGGTGCATGAGATCAGGAATTTTGGGAAGGAGACGTGATCACGACACCACATGCCGAAACATCTGGCGCGAGCACATGGTGCGAATATCCATTCCACCGCGCCTTTCAAAAGACTCGCTGGCAGTCTACCTATTACCTGGCAGGTATCAGGCAACGCCAGCCCGGAAGTGGTGACTATGATGCTTTCACCAGCGCGGAGACTAAAACGCACCTTGCGTATTAAGCTAAAAAGACCGGCATTTTTCAGGTATCACCCATGCTTGGAAAATCATTCGCAACTGCACATCAGTCAGAGCGTTGATGTCTAGTCCATGAGCCGTGCTTGCCATCGATCTGAAGGTCCATAACAATGTTTTGCTCTACACCAGAACGATTGGCGTGGATGATGTATTTTTGGCCGTCCATTGTGTCCACCAATTTGGTGAACCGGCGGCAG
>DASVOT010000751.1:0-3842 GCA_036383235.1 Chryseosolibacter sp. | reverse complement strand
AAAAAAGCGTTTTGTCATCCTTAACATTGGTAAAGTCAACATAAAATTCTTAATTCAAGTCAAAGTTGATACTGCCATGAGTCTTCGGAAAGAAAAAGCGGCGCGGTTAAAAGTACAGGTGCTGGAGCATACCCTTAAACTTATTGGTAAAAAAGCATTTGAAGACATCTATGTAGAAGATATTTGTGAGAAAGTTAAAATTTCGAAGGTCACTTTTTTTAAATATTTTCCGCAAAAGGAAGATGTGCTGCTGTATCATTTCCGCATCTGGTGCCTCGCACGGTCGGTTGAGCTGAAACAGAAACCCAAAGAAGGGATCCAGGCGGTTTACTACCTGCTTGACAAACTGAGCGACGAATGTGAGAATCATCCCGGCCTGATGCTGAGCCTCGTGGGGTATTTGTCCGATTCAAAGAGACCTCCGAAGCCGTTTCCGGTTAAACCGGAGGAGAAAAAACTCCTGTTCCCCGACCTGGAAGACATCAGCGGCATGGAGATCTTTTCAATGGATCAGATGCTGGAGAAATTTTCGCTTGAGGCCATCATGAAGAAAGAGATCACGAAGACCAGTTCCACCCGCGACATCACTAACCTGTTTATCACCATATTTTTCGGCTCCATCCTATCCGCCCACCTGGGCCAGCAAACTCCCCTGAAGCTGTACTTCCGCCGAAACCTCGATAACGTGATGAAGGGGCTGGGTTAGCTTTTAGCTTTTGGCGCCAACAGCCAATTCAGTTTCTCATTCTGACGAGTTTTGTCCTCGGTTTCCGTTTGTCTTTTTTCTTGTTAAACCACCAGTGATGGTTTCGCGGCTTAACCACGAGGGAGGTGCGTCCGCCCACGCGGTTGGCGCAGGAGGGTAACAGGAAAGCAAACAGGATGACGTAAATCCGGATCCGTCTCATGGGTAAGTTGAAAGGTGCTGAGCCGTTCGGCAGGAGAAAATGGCCGTAACCCGCAGCTTATTCCTTATGGAAACCCTAAAAATAGCACTTGTTGATGGAAAGAGAACGCCCGGCATGCCGCAAAATTTTCCCGAAAGCTCATTGTCGGCTCAAAGTGTGCCACGGTCGTCCGGGCGGGGGCAACCGTTATCGTCAGCCGGGCAAGATGCATCGCAGATATGGATGCTTCGTCACGGCGCTGTAAGGTCGGTTTGGCACAAAAATTTATCGACTTTTTATAACTTTTCTATGGGAAGACCCGCCATTTGACGATGGTGAGAGAGGGGAAAGGAATCATGGACTACATCAAATTCAACAATCTTTCGGTAAGTGATCAGGCGTGTTTGCTATTGGATGAAGGCGACTTGCTTGCCACGAACAGCTACTACCATTACAATGTTCTTTTGTACAGCTTTCATAGCCGGTTTATGGAGCTTGTATACGACAACAAGGCGAAGCAGGTGCTGCTCGTCAGAGTCGTGAATGACAATATCTTGCAGAAGTACCTCGACAACATCCATTTGGAGTTATAATAGGTTGATATGGTTTTTTGAACATGGGTTTTTAAAATTGTCTTAACCACTTAAAGGGCTATAGGTGAAGAAACTATAGTCCTTTTTGCTTTTCATCATCCAGCCATGAGGAAGTGCCTGTGTCCGGGCAAACGCTTCCCGTTTCGATTTGCATCGGCCGTTCCCTTTGAGCTTCCGGATCTCGGCGAAGGCAGTATCTTTATTTTTCAAGTATTTTTTCGCGGTGCCGAGGTGAAATAACCACCGCCTCGGGAAAATAAATGCCTTACCCGGTAAGGTGTGCCCTTCTTCCGAACGTCTATATTGATTATACCAAAACCCAATTGTATATGAGAAGAGCATTACCACTGTTCTTGTGGATAGCCCTCTGCAGTTCCTCGCTAGGTGTCTATTCGCGTGATTTTACCACCCTGAACTCATCATCAAAAAGTAACGCTCCCGCAATCCTCCAGTCGTTGGTTGTAACCGGAAAGGTCACTGACGAGAATGGAGTCGGCATGCCCGGAGTAAATGTGCTGGTGAAAGGAACCTCGAACGGGACAACCACAGATTCGGAGGGATCCTATAACCTCAGCCTTCAGGGAGACCAGTCTTCCGGAACGCTGGTGTTTTCTTTTATAGGCTTTGTCACGCAGGAAGTTCCGATCAACAACCGGAGCGCCATCAATATTACGATGGCGTCGGATGTTAAATCACTGTCTGAGGTAGTGGTGGTGGGCTATGGTACACAGGAAAAGAGGGATGTTACGGCCGCCATATCCCAGATCAACGGCGAGGCGATCACGAAGATACCCACGAACAATACGATGGATGCAATGAAAGGTCAGATCGCAGGTGTCGATATCCTTCAGACCGGCGGCAGACCGGGGCAGGATCCGCGGATCACCATCAGGGGCCGGCGATCCCTCACAGCTTCGAATGATCCGCTGTTTGTCGTCGACGGCATACCGATGACGGCGGGAACTTCTTCCATATCTGATTTTAACCCGGCCGATATTGCCTCGGTGGAAGTGTTGAAAGACGCCGCCTCGCAGGCGGTATACGGGTCGAGGGGTTCAAACGGGGTGATCCTGATCACCACCAAGCGAGGCGAGCCTGGAAAAACAAAAGTGAGTTATTCCGGCAAGTACGGTGTCACGCAGCCCTACAAGCTTATTCCCATGATGAATGGAGCGGAATTCGCCGACCTCAAACGGGAAGCAAACAGGCTTGACGCCGCCGGCAAATCCGGCCGCACGGCATGGGGCGATGTAGGATCCACCATTCCGG
The DNA here is from genome assembly GCA_036383235.1 of Chryseosolibacter sp. Taxonomy (GTDB): domain Bacteria; phylum Bacteroidota; class Bacteroidia; order Cytophagales; family Cyclobacteriaceae; genus Chryseosolibacter. The sequence continues at coordinate 1,093 of DASVOT010000751.1, read as the reverse complement.
CGGACGCAGTGGTCTTCAATGACGCCGTGGAGCTCAACTCGGTTCAAAACGGACTGTCGACCGACTGGCAGGACCTTATCTACCAGAACGGCTCGCAGACCAGCCACAACGTAAGTGTGTCGGCGGGGTCGGACAAGTCGTTCATTTTGCTGGGGGTCAGCTATTTCAAGGAAGACGGTCTCATTGAAGGGACTGATTACGGAAGGTATACGGCCCGCATCAACGCCGATCACGAGATCAGCAAAATATTCAAGGTTGGTATATCGTCGATCTTTTCCAACGTGAAGCAGAACTGGGGTTCCGGGTCGGTCATCTCCGAAGCGGTCAACCAAAGTCCGCTCGGACTGCCTTACGACGCCGACGGCAATATCATCTTCCTCCCCATTTCGGACGGCATCCGGTCGAACCCGCTCTCCGAGCTCGTTCCGGGTAAGCGGGTGGACGAGCGGAGCATCAACCGCGTTTTCTCTTCGATCTACCTGGACGCCAACATAACGGATGGGCTGGTGTACAAATTTCTCATCGGGCAGGATTACCAGTACTTCCAGCAGGGAATCTTTGAAGGACAATACACCAACACGCGAAAGAACGGAACACCTTACGGCTCGCTCTCAAAAGCGCAAGACTTCGGTTATACGCTTGAAAACCTGCTGACCTACAAGAAATCCTATGGCCACCATGACATAGGAGCCACTTTCCTTCAAAGTGTGGCCGAACAGACGTTCACGCAAAGCGACCTTGCGGCGGCAAACCTTCCCTATGAAACCGCCCTTTGGAATAACCTGGGCCTTGGAACGGTTACTTCGTATGGATCGGATTACAGCAGGTATCGTCTTCTTTCCTATATGGGCCGCGTCAACTACGCGTTTGCCGGCAAATATCTCTTCCAGGCGAGCATCCGGTGGGACGGATCATCGCGGCTGGCCCCCGGTCATAAATGGAGCAGTTTCCCCGGCGTGTCGGTGGGATGGCGCATAAAGGACGAGCCTTTTATGGAAAACTTGGGGAAGGTCAGCGAATTGAAGCTCAGGGCCTCGTATGGCAAAGTGGGTAACACCGCGGTCTCACCTTACCAGACGCAGGGAACGCTCAC
>DASVOT010000750.1:0-5920 GCA_036383235.1 Chryseosolibacter sp. | reverse complement strand
CGTGCGCTCTTTTCCCTCCGCCGTGTAGGTCATCTCTTCGACCTTGTGATAATGAGGGTCGCCGGTGTTAGTTGTGAATGCTTTGTCGTGAAGGCTGCCCGCGCGTGCGGAGAGGCCCGCGGCCCGATCGGCGTTTACCTTTTCCAGGAATGCCTTTATTTCTGAAAGCTCTTTCTTCATCGCAACGAGCTCCTCTCCCGTTTTTTCCCCTGACGCAGCGGTTTGGTCCTCTAGTTCCCGTTTCCGCCGGACCAGGTAGTCACGAAAGCCGGCGTGGTGAAAAACTCCGTATTGTGAAAACCACTCGAGGTTGTTATCCGTGAAGTTGCCGAGCAATGATTCATCTTCGACATCGCTGGGCAAGCTGATCTCATTCTGGTATACCCTCCAGGAGAAGCCGTGGTCTTCCAGGCGTTCGGGGAATGTTGTCCAGGCGCCCATCTTCTCGTACGTCAGCTCGCCATTCCTTACGCGCGGTTTTTCGCCTGGTGCCCCGTGGGTTTTTCCACTCCAGAAGTAAGTGCGGTTGGTCGTGGTTCCCGTCAGCGACGAGCAAAAGTGCTGGTCGCAGATGGTAAACGCATCGGCGAGCGCGTAGTAGAAGGGAATATCCTGACGCGTGTAATAGCCCATCGTCAGGGGGATGTTTTTGAATTCTTCGTTTCCGGGCCTTTTCGCTTCAATCCACCCGTCATATTTTCCTTCGTTGCGCGCATCCACCTGGTCTGCCCAGGAATGTGCGACGCCACCCATCCACGTCGCGCGCGTATCTTTGATGTTGAGCCGGAAAGGCAAGAACCTGTTGCCGGATTTGTCGGGCTGAAACCACACCGGAATCTTGCCCGGCAACGCGACGGGGAAGGGATCGTTAAAACCGCGCACACCTCTCAGCGTACCGAAGCAATGGTCGAACGACCGGTTCTCCTGCATCAGCAACACCACGTGTTCCGCATCGTAGAACGTGGTACCCGGGTCGGGCGCAATGGCCATTGCCTTTTGGATCGATGGAGGGAGCGCGCTCCACATGCCTGCGCCGCCGGAGACGAGCGCCACCTTTTTCAAAAAATCACGTCTGGAATTGGTCATCGTAGAATCACAGGTTCGTCAAAGGGAAGCAATGAGGCAATATAGCGGAAAACTTAGGTTCGATTTCGTCAACCTGTTGGATTTGTAGAGCCAGGCTGGCCCAATGTCTGGCAGCCGGTGCTGTGGAGTTTTTTCCGGATCCTGTCCTCACTCGCACTCCCAGGACGAAAACAATCTTATTTGCTTTTGGGAAGCGACTTATTGACTTATTTTTGCCAGGGTTGCCACGTTACGGCAACTCTGTCCGCTCACTCGAACTTCAGTTAGTGACACTGCGCGGATGCCCATTATCAACAAACAACCAAACCACTACAACATGCAGCTCACCGCCAAAGTCATTCAACTCCTTCCCCTCCAGACCGGTACGGGAAAAAACGGGGAATGGAAAAAGCAGGATGTCATCGTCGAAACCGACGGGCAATATCCCAAAAAGATTTGCATTTCATTCTGGGGAGATAAGATCAACCCGGGTCACCTCGTGGCCGGCAACAAGCTGAAGATCGATTTCGACATCGAAAGCCGCGAGTATAATTCACGCTGGTATACGGATATCAAGGCGTGGAAAACCGAAATGGTCGGATCAGCCAACACATCCGAAGGATTCCCTGCTCCCGACTACGAGCCGATCACCAGCAGCAACGTCGACGAGATGCCGTTCTGAAAATCCGTGCTCTTTGCGAGCTACACGTCTGCGCGCTCTTTGCGAGCTCCGCGAACTTTGCGCGATACATTCTCTGCGCGCTCCTTTCAGAATGAAGGGGGGATTACCTGCGGTGATCCCTGCGGGGGGAGTGTCAATCAAGCACCACACCCTCCAGCCCCAATCAGCTTCGCTTTCGAACCGCCAGCCCTTCGTTCGAATCCCTTCCCTTCTATTAACAAAAAAGCCTGCTGCAAGCAGGCTTCTTTCCTCGCAGAGGAGGGGGGATTACCTGCGGTGATCCCTGCGGAGGGGAGTGTCGAATGAATTAAGGCAGGTTCGCTTCGCTCATCTTTTTGTTTTTCTGCCTGACCTCACTGGAAACTTTGTCTCCGACTCGGCCAGGCAGAAAAACAAAAAGCCCAAGGAGACCTTGGGCCCTGCCTTAATTCATTCGCAGAGGAGGGGGGATTCGAACCCCCGGATCCCGTGAGGGATCCCCGGTTTTCGAGACCGGTACGTTAAGCCACTCTGTCACTCCTCTTTGTATTACCGGGAAATTCTTCCCGGCCCAAAACTACTGAAAATATTGAAACAACATGACGCGCTAAATCCTCCCGCGGTTGTTGAAAAAAAATGCGCACGTATCACGGACAACGGACGATCGACTGTGGACTATCCATTGACTGCCGCCGTCCGATTAATTAACTTCACCCCCATCTGTAATCTGGAACCCATGCGCTCATCCACACGCTTTGCATTTGCTTTTCTGTTCATCACCGCCGCAGCCTTTGCCGCTCCTCCCATACACGTATGGGAACTCCAGCAGCTCACCTTCCACGCAAAAACGTCGTACAAAAATCCTTATACCGACGTCGAAATGTGGGTCGATCTCACCGGCCCCGGCTTCAAAAAACGCGTGTACGGATTCTGGGACGGCAGCGATACGTTCCTGGTTCGGGTCGTAGCGACCGCACCCGGCGCGTGGACCTGGAAAAGCGGATCCAGCTCCAACGACCCCGGACTCTCAGGCAAGACAGGTTCGTTTACCGCCATCGACTGGACGGAAAAAGAGAAGGAGGAAAATCCATTGCGCCACGGGTTCATCAGGCCTTCACCGAATCAGCACGCGTTGATCCACGCCGACGGCAATCCTTTCTTCATCATTGGCGATACGTGGTACTCGCTGGCAGCCAACCGCTTCCGCTGGTATGACGATGACAAAGAAAGACCCATCGGACCAGACGCCGGGTTCAAAGACTATGTCCGCTACAGAAAAGGACAGGGATACAATTGGGTGAACATGATCGCCGCGTTTCCCAACTGGATCACCGATGACAGCTCATGGCACCTGGTCATGCACGACGCGGCAAAAACAACCGTGCGGTCAGCGTGGCTTGAGTTCGGTACCGGCAGCGCCAAGAACATGGACAACGAAGGCGGAAGACCGTTCTTCTTCCCCGGCAAAGTGCCCGGCTACGAAAATCAGTTCCCGGATATGGACCGGATCAATCCCGAGTATTTCAAATACCTCGACCGCAAAATCGCTTACCTCAATGCGAACGGCTTCGTCCCGTTCATCGAGGTGTCAAGACGCGACGCCGGTTTGTGCTGGTATAAATATTACGGGTGGCCTGACTCCTATACGCGTTTCATGCAATACATCTTCTCCCGATACCAGGCTTACAATACGGTGCTTAGTCCGGTACACCTGGACATCATTGACGAAACGGTCAGCCCCGATGACTACACCGCTGCCATCCGGCTAAGGGAAAAGAAATACGGACCTCTTCCTTTCGGTAATTTAATGTCCTCCAATGCAAATCCATCGACGCTTGAGAACTGGGGTGACGATTCCTGGGTGACCCTGCACCAGATCGGAAACATGCGGGAGCATAACAACTACTGGTATCTCACCGAGATCTTCAACCAGAAGAATCCGCGCCCCGGTCTTAACGGCGAACCGTATTACGCCGGATACAAGGATGCGAGAGGACCGGGGTCGGTCAACTATACGCGCGGCGCGCCCGGGGGTACCGATCGCGACAATGCGTTTGTTCATTCGTCGATGTACGGCAGTTTTCTCTCAGGAGGATTGGCAGGGCATGTGTATGGAGCGGAAGGAATATGGGGCGCCGACATAGAGCCGACGGCCCCCACGCACATGTGGGACGCCTTTCAATGGCGGTCGGGAGCGGAGATGCAATACCTGAGAACGTTCGCGTTCTCCATCGGCAAACGCTACCAGGATCTCGTTCCCCTGGCTGACCTCGTGTCGCCGAACAAAACGGCCGACATCCTCAGCTACGAAGGCTGGGCTTACTGCGCACGGACTCCCGACAAAAATATTTTCCTTGCCTACTTTGAAAGGGGTTGTCCGCCATCGCAGATCCGCGGCGCCCGACTGAACAGTGTCTATCGCGCGCAATGGTTCAACCCCCGCAACGGCACCTGGACCGACGTCGGAAACGGCAAACTCACCTCCAGCAAGATCGGGATCATCCGGTTACCCACTCTCCCCGACGAGTGGGACTGGGGCCTGAAACTGGAGTATGAAGGGCCGAAGGGCTCCTGAAGAAATGCATTCGAATTTTGGGCTTCGGCAGGCTCAGCCACCGCAGCCGAATCTTGAATTTTGGGCTTCGGCAGGCTCAGCCACCGCAGCGAATCTTGAATCTTTCCGATCTATCCCTCCGTTTCCAGGTAACGCTTTGCCTGCATCGTGTAGAGTTCGGCGTATTTCCGGTTGAGCAGCATCAGCTCTTTGTGAGATCCCTGCTCAATGATTTGGCCCCGCTCCAGCATCAATATTTTGTCCGCGTTCTTGACCGTGCTGAACCGGTGGGTGATGAGGATCACCGTTTTACCCTGCATATTTTTTTCCAGGGTGGTGAAGATCTTTTCTTCCGTCAGCGCGTCGATGGAGGCGGTTGGTTCATCGAGGATGGTGATGGCAGCGTTGCGATAGAACATGCGCGCGACGGCAAGTCTCTGGTGCTGGCCTTTTGAGAGATCGGTGCCGTCCTTAAATTCTTTCCAGATCAGCTGATCATAGCCGTGGGGAAACTCATCGATGAATTCATCCGCTCCCGAAAATGCCGCTGCCTGCCGAAGACCCGCGTCATCGAAAGCGCGTGTCACCCGGCCGATACCGATCGATTCGCGGATGGTGAGATTATAGGTGGGAAAGTCCTGGAACAGGATGCCGAGGGATGCCTGCCAGTCTTCGAGATCAATTTCCTTCAGGTCTTTGCCATCGACGAGGATGCGGCCTTCTGTCGGATCGTATATTCTGCCGAGTAATTTTATGAGCGTGGTCTTGCCCGACCCATTCACACCGATGATGGCGACCTTCTCGCCCGGCCGGATTGTAAAAGACAGGTTGCGAAGAGCCAGAGGGCTTTCACCGGATTCGACCGGGTAACGGAACGAGACGTTGTCGAAGACCACGAGCGGAGGCGAATCGAATGAAACCCGTATTGCATGTTGCTTTGAGACGACGTTGGGTTTCAGCTCGAACAAGTCGAACCAACGGGAAGCGTAGCGCGCGGCTTCTTCCGTGAAAGAAATCGACTCGATGTATCCGTTCACCGTCTGATAAAAACGGGTGTAGGTGTTGAAAGCCAGGAGCAGGGCGCCGACGGCAATGGTTTCCACAAGGGCTTCATGGGTCATCAGCGCAATGGCGGCAAACAGAAAGAGCAGGTACCAGAGGCTGAGCCAACTGTATGAAACGGATTTCCTTCTCTCGGCAATGATGACCTTCGTGTTGTAGCGCTCCATGCGGTCTTTGATCTGATCTTTGAACCAGCTCTTTAATTTCAGCAGGATGACGTCGATCGTTTTGTGAAGCTCTTCAAAATGTGAGATCCGGTTTCCGATGATGCGATGGTCTTCCACGGAAAACCAGCGGACGCGAAATACTTCCATGCTGTATTTCTTATAGAAGAAGTAAATCGGCGCTGCCGCCAGCACGGCGAACAGGACCAGCCATCCGTTCAGCGACCAGAGAATGATCATTGACGTCAGGATGCCTGCGAAGCTCGTGGAAGAAGTGAAGACGAAATCCTGCAGGCTGAGGATGCTGCCCGTCCCCCACTCGTGAGCGCTGCGAAGCAAGTTCTGGTATGAGCTGCTTTCCAGCGTGCCGATGTCGAGCGATCCCTGTTTTTCAATCCGGTAGAGGTCGAGTTG
>DASVOT010000749.1:0-3943 GCA_036383235.1 Chryseosolibacter sp. | reverse complement strand
AACCTAGGGAGGCGGTCCTGGGCTTTCATTTGGCGGTGATCCGCTAAGCTCTTGAGTCCTCTTTTCCTTTTCAACATTGCCATGCGGGCGGGTACTGAACACACTGGCGGAAAACAGGCGGGTGCGGCTGACCTTAACTGCCTATCAGGATACGGCTGTAGCGGCCGGTCATTTTCTTGATAAAAAAAACAGTGGCAGTGGAGAGCAAGAGAATGAAGCTGAAATAGATGGTGAAGGTCGCGAATGAAAAGTCAATCGGACCGAATATATCGATTAATACCCTTCTGCTGCCGTAGATGAAAATGCAGTGGACGAAGAAGATCCCGAAGCTGTATTCGCCCAGCATTTCCAGGAAAAGAAATCTCCGTTCGCGATAACGGTATAAGATTACCATGAGGATAAAGCAAAGGAGGACCGCCTTGAGCACGTCGACGTTAAATATAATGAGCCCATCCTGTATGATTTCTTCAAAACTGATCCGTTCCCGCAGCGGCATCAGACCTGTGATGTTTCCAATGGTAATGGCGGAATAGGCGACGATCATGGGAATCAGGAGCCAGTTGGTCATCGAAAGGATCTTTGTCCGGTTAAAGCAAGCCCACATCCCGAGATAGTAGATGGGGAAGTAATGAAGGTATGAGAGGAATGGATTCGCGTTGAATTGTGACCGGTAAGTAAAGAAACAGGTGAGAAACACCAGCGGAAAAACATAGCGGTATGCCTTCGGATTGTCCAGTGCATGGAATAGAGGAGCGGACAGATAAAACAGCACGATCGCTGAAATAAACCAGAAAGGAGCCAGGTGAAGGCCCGTGATCATGTAATAGAGAAACCGGTAAAAGATCGATTGGTCGTTGAAGCCGGGAGGAAGGGTGTAAGAGAAATTTGTGTAGATCCGGAAGGCAATGATGGGGATGGAGATCAGGATGTAAGGCATGATCACATACATGAACTTTTTCTCCATGTATTTCCTGAACTCGAAGTTATTATGAGTGATGTACTGAAACAGGAAGCCGCCGATGAATATGAACATCACGGTACCGTTCCCTTCGCGGGCATCGAAAAAAGTGGAGAGAAGGTCATGTCCGGCCAGGTGCGATGTCCAATCCGACAAATTGCCCCTGGCATGTACTCCTACGACAATAAAAATGGCAACACCCCGCAGATTGAGGATATATGACAAGAATTTTGACATGAAGGTTTAGCATTAGACGGTCCGTTGCACGATGTCACTATTGCTGCTTCGTCCAGGCTTGAGATTCATCATTGCATCCGAAAATAAACAGTGATTTTTACTGCCACCGTTAATAAAAGTATACCACGCGCCCGCGCCTGCGAAACGCGCAAAAGCGGGGTGCCGGGAAGGACCCGCAGCCGTAATTCCCGCTAGGCCGAAAAGTGATGTCGCGCCTGCCTTGTGTAAAAAAAACCACAGTTCAGTTCCGTGTGACCGCGACGAGGGGGGGCAGCCATTCAGACCTGTTCGCTTGCCGAAGCAGCTGGCATGCTTATTTAGCCGGAAGAAAAAAAGCGCGAATCCGTCGTGAGGCGACCGCGCGAACGCAGGCGCTACGTTGAGACACATCACTTGAATCCGGATCCCTTTTATGTTTGTGAAGACCTTATCTGACAGGCAGCTGCTTATTATTGAGATCTTTATTGCCGTTGTATTCTGTTTTGCCCCTTTACTTTACAATAATCCTTACCGTCTGAATATCTTCCTCTCCTGGGAAGGGGCGTACCGGCTTTATCTTGGACAGGTTCCTTTCAGAGACTTTTCTCTTCCGATGGGTTACGGGTATTGGGTGATCCCCGCTTTATTCTTCAAGCTATTCGGTCCGTTCATGTACTCGCTGATCAAGGCGCAGGTCTTCATCAACCTTGTTTCCGTGCTGGCGCTGAGGGCGATATTGAAAATGTTGAACACAAATCCCGTAGTAATCCTTTTGACTGTGCTCGTGTTTTGTTTCTCGTACGTGTCAAAGAACTTCTGGCCCTGGTACAACCATAGCGTCATCGTTTTCGAGATCGTCGCTTTGTACTTCCTGTTCCTCGCCGTCCTGAAAGCAAGAGGGTGGAAGAGAACCATCAGCCTGGCACTAAGCGCTTTTTTTGTTCTGTTTGCAATATTCACGAAACAGGACGCGGGTGCCCTGACCCTGGTGATCTGCTATTTCATCCTCGCTTATGACGCATGGACTGAGCGATCGCATAAAAGGTGGCTGACCTTTACGGCTTTTTTTGTCGGCTTCGTGTTGCTCGCGGTCTTGCCGCTGCTGAAGTATGACTTCCTCTACTGGTTCAACTACGGACAAGCCCCCCACGACTCCAGGCTCGTGTTGCATGATTTCCTGGACCATATAGTAGGCTGGTCTTACTGGGAGAAGTTCTTTCTGTTTATTATGGTGCTCATCATCCTGGATAAAATGCGGACGCCCCGGCTTTTCATTCAGAACAAGCAGGAGTTTTTGTTCACATTCCTTTGCCTGGCAATACTGGTGGAGGCGCTGATCATTCAGGTGACGAGTGACGAACCGCCCTATGGGGAAGATTTCTTTTACGCCTTCGGTTTTGCCTTTGTCTTCGTTCATTTGCAAATCTTCCTCGATCTGCGTCGCTGGTATTACCTTGGATTGTGCGTGGTGATGACCTGCTTCTGGTGGACAGGGATTTACTGGCGCAACATAAAGCGGGTGGTTGCGAAAAAGCCTGTTGCCGTTGCTCAAATGGAAAGCGAAAGCCGGTATCATTACCGGTTGGCGAAAGAGTTCCGGACAATGGACAGACTGTACCTCGCTGATTCGACCATCGAAGGCATCAACAGGATACGGCAGCTTGACGTGGTTAAAAATAAGAAAGATCTGAAGGTGCTTAATATGAGCGAGCTGACCTCCCTTGCCTACGAATTGCCTTTTACACCGTTGAAAAACCAGCCGATGTGGTTTCATCAGACGGTATCGGTTTTTCAAAAGCAGGTGGATGAATTTTGCGAAAAGATCAGGAGGAGGGAGTATGATCTCGTGCTTTTCGAATCCATCCCGGTCAAGGAGGTGATCAATTTTTACCCGGAAGATGTTAAGAAATGTTTGCTTGAGAATTATAAACTGGAATTTACATTCCTTGCGCCGCGTACGCCTGCCGAGTCCTATATTCATGTATTTACAAAACCGGGGTAACACATCGGCCACGCAGAAAAAATCACAATTTTTTCTGCCGCCCATTTGGCTGGAAGACACTTTTGGCACTTCGTTTTAGGTGTCGGGCACTGTGAAGGAGGGTCTTTTGCAGGGAAAGTTTGTCAGCCATGTCCAGGATATCGATACTGAATTTAAAGAGTTACCGCCACCTGAAAACGTCTTTGAGATCTTATTGGGCCCTCGGTTTCGTTTTTCTCCCTGCCGTCCTCTTTGCCTTCCTGAATTTGTTCAAGAGTCAAATGGCTGGTTTGTTAATGAGTCTCTTTCCGCCTACAGCAGGAGAAGGTTTTGTATATTATACAGACCTCATGGAGCTGGCTGCATTCGAGATTTTGTGGATCGGTTTCTTTTTTTTGCTGGCGGGCGCGTTGATTGCCTACACGCGGCCATCACTGGTGGATAATGTGTTCACTATCAGTGGCAGAAAGAAGAGCGGGTTGGCCCTTGCATTCATTTTGATGCTGTTCCTGTTTGTCGTTCTTGTTACGGCACAAAATACATTGGAACGGTTCGCCAACTCATCGGACGAATATGCATACCTCTTTCAGGCCGATTTATTGAGTAAGGGCAGACTGTGGGAGCCTGCCCACGACCTGCCGGATTTTTTTTATGTCAATAACCTGGTCGCGAACGATGGAATCCTGTTGAGTCCGTTTCTCCCGGGATGGCCTCTGTTCCTGAGCGCTGCGCAGGGAATGGGCGTACCACCTGTCTATGTGAACCCGGTTCTCGGACTGCTCGCTTTG
>DASVOT010000748.1:0-2213 GCA_036383235.1 Chryseosolibacter sp. | reverse complement strand
ATCAGTTTCTTCCTGGCGCGGGTCATCGCCACATTTGTCCTTCTGATGTCGCCTAAAAAGCCGACCTCTCCCCGGTCATTACTCCTCACGAAACTGATGACAATGACATCGCGCTCCTGGCCCTGAAAGGCGTCGACCGTGTTGATGGTGACAGACCGGAACAAAGGCTCAAGGACCGGCGAGGCTTCCGCCAGCTTCCGCAACTGGTCTACCTGCGCGCTATACTGTGTGATGATTCCCAGGGTGATGCGCTCATCCGCCCATGTCTTTGCGCCGATGTCCTCTGCCAACGCTTCCGCCCTCCGGATTACGAGCGCGGCTTCTTCCGCGTTGTGCCTGCTGAGGGTTTCAGGATCCTGTTCCTCCGAGTAGCCGCAACCGGCTGTGTCGATAAATTCCACAGGCAGATGATCGTCACGCAACAACCTCGATTTTACAGATTCGTGCGCAATGAGGTTGTTGCCGTAAAAGTACTTCGACGAAAACTCCATGATCTTCTGGTGCATGCGGTACTGGATCTGCAAGAGTGACACTTGCGCGGGATGGCGCTCGATGCCTTTTTCAAACAATGTCTTTGACAGACCCCGGCGGGCGGCCTCAACGGATTTGATGGTGGGAGGGAGCTGCTGATGGTCGCCCGCGAAGACCGCTCTTTCCGATCGCAGCAGTGGAATCCAGCAGGCAGGTTCCAGGGATTGCCCCGCCTCATCGATGAAGACGGTCCTGAATTTCTTGCCCCTGAGTACCGGATGCGACGACCCAACCAACGTGCAGCAAATGGCCTCCATCGTCTGCAGCAGGTCGTTCACGATGTAAAACTCGAGAAGGTCGGCGTCCGCTTTCAGGAGTCTCGCTTCCTGCATCAGCTGCCGGCGTTGCTCTTTTTCATGATAGCCAAATCTGCGTTTGTACTTGAAAGCGGTGGACCGCAGCTGTTCCATCTTTTTGCGCAGGTTTCGCAGCTCGCGGTAGTTTGGATGGGCGGAGATCCGGTAGTCCAGCGTTTTGCTCAATGACTGCTCGGTTACCCTCGCCGGGTGGCCTATGCGCAATGCCTGCAGTCCCGCCTCACTGAGCTTATCGACGAGGAGGTCAACGGCGGCGTTGCTCGGCGCGCAGACAAGCACCTGCTTCTCCTCCGTGACGGTTTGCCGTATTGCCTCTACGAGTGTGGTCGTCTTTCCCGTCCCCGGCGGGCCGTGAATGAACGCTACATCGCGGCTTTCCAGCACTTTCCTCAGGGCCTGTTGCTGGCTGACGTTCAGAATGTCGACGGCCTCCGTCCCGGCGACTCGCGGCTCGCTTGCCGCGCTGGCAGCTCCAAGAAGGATCTCCTTCAACTCCGCGACCCGGTTACCCTCGGCCTTGATGACTTCCTTCAGGGTGAATTCCATCTCGCGGTAGCTCATCTCGTCAAACATCACATCGACGCCGAGGAGCCCGTCGCTCACCCAGTCGGGGGAATCGTCGGCATTCAGGGTGATCACCATCGTATTGTCACGCACGTAGTTCACCACCCCGTTGATGTGCTCCTTTTCCACTTTTCCAGCCGCATTTGAAAACACGCTTACTACTTTTCCGCTTTGAAAAGCGTGGGGTTGATCCAGGTGATTCGTCCTTTCCACTTCAATGGTCGGACGCTCCCCCGTACCGATATAGTCCCTTTTTAAAGAGACCGGGTACCAGGTTGACCCTTCTTTTGTTCGCTGATCGAGCGACCGCAGGAGTATCTTCTGGCGATATTGCTCCAGATCAGCCTGCCGCTCAAGCTTGATGAGCTCCAGCGTATGTAGTAATTGTTCGTTTGGTTGCACTGTTTTATTGTCGGTCACCTTTCCCTGCCAGGAGACACAAAGAAATACAAAATTGCGTATAAGGGTATGAACTTCGCGATATTCGGATATAAAGACGTGAGGCGGGCATGTGGCCTACGCGAATACGGTCGGGGTGAGCATCGACGCAGAGGGGAAGAGGCGCACAAGAAGAACTTGCGTCACTGCCTGTCCATCTTTGTGGCCAAATGATGCGGTACAGGGTCACCTGAGCAAAAGCTTGAGCCGTTCAATGGCCTGGCGGTTCTTTTGCGAATTGATATTGTCGATGAGGCTTTGTTTTTCACGCGTCGTCAGGCGCCAGCTGAGGGAGGCCCTGGGATTGTTCTTGCGAATGCTGTCCATTTTCTGAAGGACAGGCACAAAGGATTCAGCCTGGTA
>DASVOT010000747.1:0-10380 GCA_036383235.1 Chryseosolibacter sp. | reverse complement strand
ATACTGCGCGATCTTATCGCGATCAAACTGTATTTGTATCTGTGGCAATCCTGTCACCGCTTCCACATAGAGGTCTTCCACGCCCTCAACCGACCGTATTTTGTTGCCGACGTCGGCGGCGAGGCCGGAGAGGATGTAAAGGTCCTCGCCGTATATTTTTATAACCACATCCTGTTTTGCCCCCGTGAGTAATTCGTTGAAACGCATCTGGATCGGCTGTTGAAAACTGAATGTGGCATTCGGGATGACCGCGAGGGATCGCTGCATCTTCTCTATCAATTCCTCCCGTGATCCGGCGCTTGTCCATTCGCCGCGCGGCTTGAGGATCACCATCATGTCGCCGGCCTCGATCGGCATCGGGTCGGTGGGAATCTCGCCGGAGCCAATTTTGTTGACCACCTGGCTGACCTCGGGATATTCCCTTAACAATATCGTTTGTGCTTTCTTCGATACCGCGATCATCTGCCTGATCGAACTCCCCACCGGCACCCGGGTCTCAACGGCAAAATCACCTTCGTCCAGTTGGGGAATAAATTCGCTTCCCATATAGGAAAAGGTAATGAGTGCGACGATAAACAGACCGATCGCAACAGCGAGTACGGACAACTTGTTGTGGATCGCTTTTTCAACGACGGGTCTGTATGCCCGTTGAAAAAAATTCATCATCCGGTCCGAGAAATTCGGTTTGTGCTGCGTGTTCCTGCTCAGCGCAAGGGCGGCCATCATCGGCACATAGGTAAGGGACAGCAAAAAAGCGCCGAGGATGGCGAACGACACCGTTTGGGCCATCGGCTTGAACATCTTCCCCTCCACGCCCACCAATGCCCAAAGCGGCAAATAGACGATGAGAATAATGATCTGCCCGAACGCCGCAGAGCTCATCATCTTGCCCGCCGAGCTTCGCACTTCCGCGTCCATTTCGCCTGATGACAGCCTTGACTTTTCGAGGTACAGCCCTTTGCTGTGCGTAATGCGATGCATCACAGCCTCTACAATTATTATCGCGCCGTCCACGATCAATCCAAAATCAATTGCTCCGAGCGACATCAGATTGCCTGACACTCCAAAAAGATTCATCATGGCAATGGCAAACAACATTGACAGCGGGATGACGGAGGCAACCACCAAACCGCCGCGAAGGTTTCCCAGGAACAGGATGAGCACAAAGATGACGATCAGGGCGCCTTCGGCCAGGTTGCGGGTAACGGTCGCAATGGCATTGTCGACTAGTTTCTTGCGGTCAAGGAAGGGCTCGATGGTAACACCTTCGGGCAGTGTGCTTTTTATTTGCTCGATCCTTTCTTTTACGTCCGATATCACTTGGGAAGAGTTTGCACCTTTCAGCATCATTACGATGCCCGTGACGACCTCGCCCTGCCCGTTGCGGGTCGCGGCGCCGTAACGCGCCCCATGGCCAAAGCCGACCTCAGCCACATCGCGAATGAGGATCGGCGTTCCGCTGTCATTCGCTTTGATCACTATTTTGTTGAGTTCTTCCAGGTCGCTTACCAGCCCTTCGCTGCGGATAAAATACGCATTCGGATTTTTGTCGATGTACGCGCCGCCGGTATTCTGATTGTTTGTGGCCAATGCCTCAAAAATATCGGCGATGGTAATGCTCATTCCCCGCAGCTTGTCCGGGTCGACGGCAATTTCATACTGCTTTACAAATCCTCCGAAGCCGCTCACCTCCGCGACGCCCGGCGTGCCCAACAGCTGACGCTTTATGATCCAATCCTGTATGGTCCGCAGGTCGGTAGCATCGTACCTGTCTTCATATCCTTCTTTGGGATGCACGACGTATTGATAGATTTCGCCCAGGCCTGTTGTAACAGGGGCCATTTCCGGCTTTCCTATTTCTTCGGGAATCTCTTTTGCGGCAACGGTGAGGCGTTCCTGCACCTGCTGCCTGGCCCAGTACAAGTCGACGTCCTCCTCAAAAACGATGGTGACGATCGAGAGTCCGAAACGCGAGAAGGAGCGCATGTTCCGGATGCCGGGGATGCTGACCATGGTCTGCTCCACAGGGAATGTAACCAATTGCTCCACCTCCTGTGCCGCCAACGTCGGCGATACGGTAATGACCATAACCTGGTTGTCGGTGATATCGGGAACAGCGTCGATGGGCAGCCTGGTAAGTGAATAAATACCCCAGCCAATCAACGCGAAGGTGAATAGCGCGATGATAAGCTTATTCTTTATTGAAAACTGTATAATCTTCTCTAACATGTCATTGTCAGTTGAAATATTTCAAAAGTCTTTTACAGCATCTCGCTGCGGAAACTCGTACGATAAACCTGCCGTCAAAATCCGGAAAATATACCGCGCGCTATGGCATACTTGAAAACGATGGGGAGGTGATTTATAGCAACGGGCGGCATAGGGCACCGCGCGCGTGATGCCGGGCACGCTGATCCTGTGCAGATAAATCCGCCGAAGTTAAAAGGAAGGAGGTCCCCTTAGGGAGAAGCACTTTAGTTTGTAAACGATAGAAAGGGGAACGTGTTCCCAGAACCGGTGTTTCCGGTAGTTGAAAAACCAGTCCAGGCCGCTGTCTGCAAGCTCAGCGAACGATAAATCGAGAAAGAGCTTGCCTTGAAAAACATCGCTTCTTTTCAGGGCACCCAAATACACCAGGCCCCGCCCCGGAGCATGCTGAAGCTGCGAAAACGCATGTTGGATGTCCGTCGGTCCATGGTTTGACGTGCCTGGAAGCCTCGCGGGTTGTTCAGAGGTCTGGTCGTCGTCGTCATGAGTGTGCGGTACGACGTCATGCCCCACCATTACCAGCAGCGCCAGCACAAATGCGATATTTCTGATGATACCCATTGGATCCGAATCCAGAATGCGAATGTACATATTTATTCCTACTTTCTTAACTGCGAGCGGGCTTAGGACGCGGCCTGGTCATACTGTGAATATCCCACTCTCTGCGGCGGGCAAAGTCTCGTTCATCATGAAGGTAATTAGACGGCCTGTGTCCCCGGCACCGGATTATACCCCTTCGTCAACATTTGCCCACAGTCTTCCAGCATCCGTTTTAAGCACCACCGGCAATACCAGTCCGCAAGCAAAAAGGAAAGGATTCTGTAGAATATACCTTCGGGCCTTTTATAAGCGATAGAAAGCTCAGCTGTTGTGCTGCCAGCGTGCTCGGTGAGTGACAAATGCATTTGATACCAGGAGTAAATGATCAATCTGGCACTTCCGATCGTTTCCCACGTCTTTTCTCTGCCGTGTATCCACTTCGTCACCTCAACCGTAAAGTCAATCTTCATTCCCATCATTTTGCCGGTCCAGCGGTAACGGGTGCCGGGTCCGGTGTGGCTTTGAGTTAAAAACTTCAAATCGAGTTTTCCTCCCATCATCATCATCGATGGCTGCGTCATGTGCATGCCGGTCACACCGAGGTTATCCAGGCATTGAAAAACAACGTCGGAGTGAAACGGATACGTGGCGGTTCGCAAAATCGTTTTCATTGAGTGACAATTTTAAATCCCTTGAAAAGTTGAATAATTAAAAGCGAAAGGAAACTCAATCCGACGGATATGATCCAGTCCAGAATTGACATCCGGTAAACGTCGAGCGCCGCGCGAATGACGGTTACCTGGCTGGAAACAAAAAGAAACAGGATGCAGGCAGCAACCGCATACCATATATATTTATTTCTTACTACCTCACTCTTGAAAAAACCGGAACCTGCCGCATTCATATTAAACACATGTAGTATTTGTGAGAGCAGCAAAGTGAAAAACAAAATGTTATTGCACAATTGAGGATTCCACGTCTCAGTCTTGTGAACGGTAAAATGACTGATATACACTGCCCCCAATGTTGTGAGTGTAATCACAATGGCGTAAAAAATAATGGTCATCCACCGCGGCCGATCGATAATGGGCTCTTCCGTATTTCGCGGTGGTTGCCTCATGATTGACGAACTGCCGGCGGTTACGCCCAGAGCCAGTGCAGGCAGCACATCCGTAACAAGATTTATATAAAGTATCTGTAAGGGGAGTAGCTGAAAGTGAAGGTTCAGTATTGCAGCCACGGCGATAACAAACAGCTCGCTCATATTACAGGAGAGCAAGAAGATGACAAATTTCCGGATGTTATCGAAAATAATACGACCCTGACGGATCGCCCGCACAATTGATGAAAACGAGTCATCCTTGAGTATCATGTCCGCTACTTCCTGGGCAACCTGTGTGCCTCTCATGCCCATCGCAATTCCGATATCGGCCTTTTTAAGGGCGGGCGCATCGTTCACCCCGTCACCGGTCATTCCTACGACGTACTTCCGCTCCTGCAAAACGCTTACGAGGTCAAGTTTCTGCTGTGGACTGACACGGGCAAAAACAGGCGTATCGATCCAGCGGTCTTTCTCAGCCTCGGAAAGTCGTTCGTATTCATTCATGTCTTTACCAACCATCACCGCCTTCGTCTCATCTCCCATAATTCCAAGCTTGATACCAATGTTTTTAGCCGTGGAAGGGTGATCTCCGGTTATCATGATCAATTTTATTCCGGCATCCTTGCATTCACGAACCGCTTCATAGACTTCGTGCCGCGGAGGGTCAATCATTCCGATAAGGCCCAGGAACGACAAATCCACTGAAAGGTCCTTCCCCGTGGGTTCGCCGTTTCTAAAGGCTGTCCCGATTACGCGTAGACCCGAACCCGACAATGTCTCGGATTCCGTGAGCCAATGTCTTTTGAGAACATCCGTAAATTGACTTTCCGTCGCCCCATTTAGTACATGACTGCAGCGGTCTATCAGTTCTTCTGGTGCCCCCTTAGCATAAACTACTTGTTTGTCATTGCCCTCAAGGTGCAGCGTAGCCATTATTTTTGTTTCCGATGAAAACGGTTCTTCTCTGATGGTGGGCATTTGTTTTCGCAATGAGGCAATTACACGCTGTTGCGACACCGCAAATCTCAACAGGCCTACCTCTAAGGGATCACCGGTATCCCGGCCACTGTCATTCAGGGAAGCGGTATTGCACAGAACGGCACCCTGCACCAGGCGCTGAAAGGCCTCGTCATTGGAATCGCCTTTTTGTGAATTGCCCACGTCGTACTTCCCCCTTGGAGTGACAACCATGTTAACCTCAATCTTGTTCTGCGTGAGCGTGCCGGTCTTATCCGTGCAAATTACATTTGTCCCACCCAGCGTTTCGACGGCAGAAAGTTTTTTCACAATCACATTGTATTCGGCCATTCGCATCATGCCTTTGGCGAGTGCAAGGGTAGCCACGACCGGTAACCCTTCCGGTACCGCCGCCACAGCAAGGGCGATGGACGTCTCCAGCATTTCAAGCACTCGCTGCCCGTTCAAAATCCCCGCGAAAAATATGATTACCACCAACACCACGGTAACCTTAATTAGTTTCATACTGAACTGACCCAGTTTCTTCTCCAGTGGCGTCGCGGCTTGTTCGGCAGACTGCACCAGGTTCGCGATCTTTCCGAGCTCGGTAAGCATGCCGGTAGCGGTAATGATCGCATAGGTGTTGCCTTTTGTTACAAACGTTCCCTTATAGAGCATGTTGGTACGTTCTGCAAGGGTCGTGTCCTCATCTAACTCCACCGGCGCTTTTTCGACCGGAACCGATTCACCTGTCAGGGCTGACTCATCAACCTGCAGCTGTGAAGCGCGGGCAATTCGCCCATCGGCCGGCACCATATCTCCCGCCTCAAGAAATATTAAATCGCCAGGCACAAGCCCTTCCGAATTGATCTCTCTGATAATTCCATCCCGAATGACCTTTGCGGGAAGCATCGACAGCCTCTTCAATGCGTCCATTGATCGCCCGGCCTGATACTCCATATAAAAACCGATGATTGCGTTGAGCAATATCACCACAAGTATGGCAGAACCGTCCAGCCATTCCTGAAAGAAGAAAGATAAACCGGCGGCAAAAATCAGCAGGTACACGAGTGAGCTGTTGAATTGGGCCGAAAAAACCAGCCACAGGCTCTTCTTCCTCGCGGGCATAATAGAATTCCCGCCAAACTTTTGGATCCGTCCTGCAACCTCCGCCTCCTTAAGACCCGTAGTTTCATCGGTATCGTATATGCCCAAAAGCGCCTCCCACGGTATGCTGTAAGTCGTCCTGCTAAAAATATCAGTTCCGATCATGTCTGATTAACCTGTAACCCCATCGTTCCTTTCTCACCCGTCTTGGCTTGGACTTCCGGCTATTGGTGGCGGGGATCTAGGTACGGCCGCGTGCTGGCCGGCTGTTTCACTTTCACATCTCCATCCCCTCCATTGCGCCACCACCTTGCTTAACTTTCCATGCACTGTTCAGCAAATAAGCTCCCGATGTTACCACCCGCTCTCCGGCGCTCAGGCCACTGAGTATTTCGACCTCGCGCTTGTTACCGATGCCTGCCTTCACCATGCGTTGTTCAAACATGCCATCAGGTGTCTCAATCCAAACTGTCGTGAACTTCTCCAACAGCAGCGCCGATTTCGGTATCACAAGAGTCTCTCTTCTATTGCGCCTTAAATAGACGTATGCCATCATTCCCGGCTTGTAAATTCCATTCCGGTTGTTGATGCTGACGCGGACCAGGTTGATCTTCGTATTTTCTTCCAGCCTCGGGTTATCGTACACGATCGCTCCTTTGATGCGATCGCCTGGAAAAGCTTCAAATTCCACCTCAACGAGAGGAGACTGTTTCAGATAACCGACCTCGCTGCTATACAACTGCGATTCGATCCACAGCGTGCTAAAGTCGGTGAGGCGAAACACGGGACTGCCGATCTCAGCATATTCCCCTTCGCGCACAAGCAGTTCGGTCAAGTACCCTCTGCGATTCGAATAGAAGGTGATAAGCGGAGAAATCTTCCTCTCATGTTCAAGTTCACTGATTTGCCCTTCCGTGAGTGTCCAGCGTTCAAGGCGTCGTCTGGCTGCTTCTATCATTCTTTGTGTGATCTCTTTTTGGCTTGTCGCCGCCTTATCCTCATCAATGGCCAGGAGGTATTCGTTTTCGTATGACAAAAGCTCTTCGCTATAGAGACTGTATAAAGGATCGCCATTCTTAACGTAGGTGCCGGGATTGCGCACAAACAACTTGTCAATCCTGCCCCTCGCCCGGGAGCTGATTATATTGAAATTGAGTTCATCAACGGCCGCCGTGCCGATCAGGGTTGTCTCCTCGAAGATTGTTCTGATTCGTGCCGTGTCGACCCGAATATTCGCCAAGATCCTCTCCTGTTCCGTCAATGCAAGCATCGTTCCGTGTGCATCCCCATGGCCTTCATGCACATGCCCGGGCCTCTTCCGACACGATGCAAAAAAAGGCGGAGATCAGAATGATTGCATAAATAGACTTCCTTTTCATGACTTAGTCAGGACCCACCAGACTTTCGCGATCCACTAACAAACCGGCATCCCTCGCCACTTCATCGTCAGCGTCCAGGCCGCTCACAACAGTCACCCGTCCGGCCGAAACAGATCCCAGCCTTATAAATTCAATCTGTAAGATATGCGCACCCCCTTCCGTTTGGCCTGCTTTTCGCCATACCGCCTGCCTGCCACCCAGGTAGAGAATGCTGCTGGCGGGCAATGTTAAAGCTTCCTTTGCCTTGGGGTGGATCGTCCCTTCCAATAATGAGTTGACACGCAGATCCCTGCTGCGATTCGGCAAGTAGACCCGCACCTGGATAAACTTCTGGCCGGCCGCATACTGAGGCTCAATAAACCTGACAACTGTGTTGATGGAGTCGCCAGGAGTTAACTCACTCACAACGGTGACGCTGTCGTTAAGCGCTATCTCATCCTGGTGAAGATTATCAACGGAAAGAATACCCCACACTTCAGAAAGATCATTGATCCAAAAGAGCGTCTGCCCTGCCGAAACGTAGGCGCCCTCGCGAATGGGACCGACACTCGCTGACATCGGAGCTGGCGCAGGCTGGCTCGGTCCGGAGCCCGAGCCCATCCCTTCCATTTTATTGCGACCAATAGAGGAGGCGATGCCGGTCGCTGCCGGTGGCACTGGCGTCGGCTGACCGTAGAAAATGTATCCGTTATAGGGACTGTAAATGGAAAGCGTTACAGATGTCTTACCCGATACTATAATGCGTGCCACTTGCGCGGCGGTCACCCCGAGAAGTTGAAGCTTGCGGGCCGCATCCTTTTCAAGTTCCCCGCCTGGATCGACCTTGTGTGCGTATAAAAGCTCCTCCTGGTAAGTATTAAGATCAGGACTGTACAAATCAAGAATCTTCTCTCCTTTGCGAACCAATTGATTTTCATATTTCACATAAAGCGTTTCGACCCGGCCGCCCACGCGCACCGAAACCTGGTTGCTCCTCCGTTCATCAGGGGAAACAAAACCATAAGCGTGTACCGGAGCCGACTGACGCCGCCTCACCGGCCTCACAAGGGCCTGGCTGGAAATAATTCTTCTGTTCGTCGGCGCCGCAGCAAGGGAAACAGCGTTTTGGTTTGCTTCGTCTTCCTGGTGAGCTCGGTGCAGGTCGTCGTCATGCGACTCCTTTATGCATCCGGTAAAGAATACGGATAATCCGAACACTATATACAAAGCGATTTTATCCATCGTGCTATTCTTCAATGTCCAATACCTTGAGCGCTCCCGTTTTTTTCAATTCATGTTCCCTGACCACCTGGTAAAATACCGGAAGCACCACAAGCACGAATAGCGTGGAGGAGACAAGACCGAAAACAAAAGGTATCGCGATTGGCTTCATCACGTCACTGCCTGTGCCCGTTGAAATCAATATTGGGATCAATCCAAGAATGTTGGCAAGCACCGTCATCAGCAAAGGCCTTACACGCGGTACGGCGCCCTCGAAAATCGCATTGCGCAGGTCATCCTTTCGAACAGGATCGTCAATTCCTTTCCGGCTTCCGATCAATCTCCTGATAGAATCATTCATATAGGCAATCATCAGGACACCGGTTTCGACTGCCACTCCGAATAAGGCGATAAACCCGACCGCAACAGCCACGGAGAAATTGACATGATAGAAGTACAAGGAGTATACACCGCCCACAAGGGCCACAGGCACACTGACAAGTACGATAATGACTTCACGAAAGGTGTGAAAGGTGATATATAAAATAATACCTATTACCAACAGCGTAACCGGAATAATGATCATCAATCGTTTTTCTGCACGAACCTGATTCTCATATTGACCGCTCCACTGGATGAAGTACCCTTTTGGAAGTCTTTTGAACTCCCGGTCTATTTTAGCTTTCGCCTCTCGCACCACGCTGCCCATGTCACGGCCCCGCACGTTAAATAACACCGTACCGCGAAGTCTTGTATTTTCAGAATTGATCATAGGCGGTCCCTCCTGTACTGTGATGTCTGCCAGCGCAGATAATGGGATGACACCATACGCAGACGTCTGTACAGGCACACGCCTGATCTCATCAAGGTCGTTCCGATAATCCTGAGCCAGCCGCACCGTAACGGTATAACGCTCGCGTCCTTCAACCGTGTTAGTCAGGATCATCCCTCCCAAAGCTGTCTCGATCACCATGTTTACATCTTCCACGCTCAGCGCATAGCGCGCAATCGCCTCCCGGTTGATTTTTATGTCCAGGTATTTTCCGCCGGTGAGCTGTTCCAGGTAAAGGTCGGTTAGTCCGTCAATACCCCTGAGCGCTTTCTCAATCTGGGCGGTCAGTATAAAGAGAGAGTCAAGGTTTGATCCGAACACTTTCACGCCAACATCCGTGCGTATGCCAGTAGACAGCATGTTGATCCTGTTGATTATCGGCATCGTCCACCCAACCACCACCCCCGGGATCTGCACACGCTGGTTCATATCCTCGATCAGTTTTTCCTTGGTCATTCCCTCGCGCCATTGCGATTTGGGCTTTAATACCACGATTGTCTCTATCATCGACATGGGAGAATTATCGGTGGCAGTGTAAGCGCGGCCGGCCTTGCCCAGCACGTTCGCCACCTCCGGGATACCTTTCAGAATCCGGTCCTGCAATTGGAGTATACGCTTGGCCTCAGCATTGGAAACATCGGGCAAAGTGACGGGCATCATCAATAGCGAGCCTTCGTCCAATGGCGGCATGAATTCCGTTCCAAGATTGAGCACAAAAGGCGTGCTCCCCGCAACCAATACAAAGCAGATGGCGAGCGTCACGTATTTAAATCGCTGGCACAGACGAATCACTGGTGTATAAATCCTGACAAAGAAACCGGAAACGGGATTGCGGCTTTCCGGCACCAACCGCCCTTTTACGAATACCCTCGCCAGCATTGGCGAAACAGTAATGGCCAACAGCGCTGCGCCCAACAGCGAAAATGTTTTGGTCAATACCAGCGGAGAAAACAGTTTCTTTTCCTGGCCCGTGAGAAAAAGAACCGGAGCAAACG
>DASVOT010000746.1:0-9432 GCA_036383235.1 Chryseosolibacter sp. | reverse complement strand
CTGCTCTGCCTTCCACTGGCCAGCTTCGCCGCGGATTTCAATCCCTACGAGTGGGAAGCAAACAGGGGGCGGACAAAACTATCCGCCGAAGATCAGAAAGCCCCTGAACTGGTGATCAAGAACCATATTCAGTACGACTACGTCCTGGAGAACAACGATTTTCTCATGTACTCGACCATGCACCGAATCATCCTGGTAAACAACAACGAAGCCATTCAGAAGCATAACCGCATCGTCATCCCGATGAACAACACCATTGACCTCGTGGAGATCAAGGCCAGGTCCATCAATAAGGACGGAAAAGTGATTCGCTTTGATAAGAGCGACATCAAGGAGCTGAAAGAAGAAGAGAGTGGGAATGCCTACCGGATATTCGCCATCGAGGGCATCGAGCTGGGCAGTGAGGTGGAATACTACTTCATCCGGAAGATGCGCTCGAGCCTTTTTCAGCGGGCCTTCATGCAAATGGACGTTCCCGTCAAGGTGTCATCCTTTTCCCTGTCGTGCCCGAAGCATCTGAAGTTCGACTTCAAATCGTACTTCAATTTTCCGAAGGTGGAAGAAAAGACGGAAGCGGAAGTGACCACCTATACCGCCAGCATGACGGATGTCCCGGCCATGAAAAAGGAGGACTTCTCGTTTTACGATGCCAACCTGAAGCGGATTGAATTCAAACTGGCCTACAATACCGCCCGCTCCCAGGCCAGGATGTACACGTGGGACGATGCCGCGAAAACGTTTTATGGCATACTGAATAACCTGGAAAAAGACGACGAAAAGGCCATCGATAAGTTTGTGAAGACGCTGGACGACAAAGCCTCCATGAGCGCCGCCGATCGCATCCGGAACATTGAGCAAAAAATCAAAACCGTCGTCCAGGTCAACACCGAGAGCGCCGACAATAATATTGATAACGTTGCCTCTATTGTGAAATACAAGGTGGCCTCCCGGCAGGGTATCACGAAACTGTTCCTGGGCGTCTTTAACAAAGTCGGCATCCCGTGCCAGACGGTGGTGACCTGCAGCCGCAAAGGCGTCCGGTTCGACGGATCCTTCGACAGCTGGTCTTATCTCGATGACTATCTCCTGTATTTCCCCGACCAGAAAGGATTCATCGCGCCTTACGTGCAGCCCATGCGGTATCCCATGGTGCCGCCGGAGTTTACAGGCCAGGACGGCTTGTTCATCGAGCCACTTCAGGTGGGCGATGTGAAATCGGCGCTCGGTTCGGTGAAACCGATCCCGGCAACCGAATACGTCTACAACGTCGACGACCTGGATATCCTGGTGGCCTTTAGCGACGACTTCAGCAGCAACAACATCAGCATGAAACGCGTGTTCGGCGGATATAACGCGTCTTTCTTTTCTCCGTATTACCCGTTGATGACCGACGACCAACGCCTCTCCATGGTGGAGGAGCTGACGAAACAGACGTCGCCGGATGCCAAAATTCAAAAATGGACGGCGCGTCCGCTCACCGACGGGCCTGTCGACCGGTTTCTTGTCGATGTCGATTTCCAATCCTCGCATTTCCTGGAAAAGGCCGGACCGCGCATTCTCTTTAAGGTTGGCGAACTGATCGGCCCGCAGGTGGAAATGTACCGTGAAGACAACAGAATAACCGATGTGGAGAACGATTACAACCGGGGCTATGAGCGCGTCATAAAAGTGAACATCCCGCCCGGTTATGCAATCAAAAATCCACAGGACCTGGTGATCGACGTCACCTATAAAGACAAGGACAAGACTCCGTTCCTGTTTCAGTCGTCGTACGCCCTGGATAAGGACGTGCTCACAGTCACGATCAAGGAATACTATAAAGAGCTCTATGCACCGGTCTCGCGCTACGAAGACTACAGAAAAGTGATCAACGCCGCCGCGGATTTCAATAAAATTACGCTCGTTCTCGAGAAGCCGAAGAAATGATCAGCTCGTGCCTTCTCTTCGCACCCTGCTCAAAAGACAAGGAGCGGACGAGGGGATTCACGACACAATTCCGGGACTGCTGTCGCTTTTGAGCACCAGCGATTGCGTGGGATATGCAAAATCTATTTTCTCCCGCTCGAAGGCTTCGTGGATACCGAAATTAATGTTCTGCTGGATATCCATGTAAACATTGTAATCCGCGCTAAGCACATAGTACACCACTTCGAAACGCAGACTCCAGTCTTTGTAGGCAGCGAAATGGGCCCGGTCAAAAGTCACGGCCTGCTGCTGTTCTACAATGGATCTCAGCATCGCAGGAATTTTTTTCAGCGTCTGTAGCGACGTTCCGTATTCAACGTCGATGGTGAAAACGACCCTCCGTCTCGCCATTCGCTTGTAATTGTGAATGCGCGAATTGGTGAGGTTTGAATTGCCAATGATGATCTGTTCGCCGCCAAGGCCGCGGATATGAGTCGTCTTGATACCCACGTATTCAATGGTGCCCATCTTGTCATCCACGATGATAAAGTCACCCGCTTCAAAAGGTCGGTCAAAAAAGATCACAAAGTAGCTGAACACATCGCCGAGAATGTTCTGGGCGGCGAGGGCGACGGCAATACCGCCGATACCGAGACCAGCGATGATGGGTGTGACTTCAATACCCCAGTTGCTCAGGAGAAAAACCAGCCCCAGGAACCAGATCACCGTATTGATGACGATCATCAGCCCCCCAAGCTGCTTGATCTTCTCTTCGCCGCTCTCCCATCTTCCGACACCCGATCGCACCAGCACCATCACAACGGACGAAAGAAGTCGGAGAACAAAATAGGTGAGGATGACAGATGTAATAACCTGGATCGTCTTCTCAGCTTTATCAGAAAGCGTGAGCAGGTGAACGCCCCAATAGACAATCGCCCACTGAATGAAAGGAATACCGTACCTGGAAAAACTTTCAACTACGAAGTCGTCCCACTTTCCCGGCGTTTTTGCCGCCCATTTCTGCAGGCGGTGAATGAGGGTTCTCTTAAGCGCCAGAACGATCACGACGCCTGAAACGATGACCGCCAGCGCAATCAAATACTGGCGTACGGTATTTTCGTAATAAACCTGGTCAAGAATTTCATTCATAACGTAAAATTTCGTTGCGCCACGCTGTAAATCACAGTGACGCAAAGGTTGGAAAGTTTTTTACGAAAAACTCAATAAAAGCATACCAATTGCCGATATTTTATGTCATTTCATTTGGCGCAACTCCCTTTGATGAAACCCGCTTCGGCCATTTTTTTCGCAGCTTTACCTCGGCGACGTGAGGCGCTCACCGGTCAGTAAAAGCGGTTGAAAAGTATGTGAAGGCGAGCATCAAACCACTGAGATCTTAAGAATGACCGGGGCCGGGATGATGGAGGGCATCCACTGTCTAACACCACGCATTTCCGGGCAGACCAGGCCTTGACCATCGTCGATGAGGGCGGTCGCCCGGTATGACAGCATTTCATGGTTATTCCCACGATACGAGGCCCCGGGGTGCTGTAAATTGCAGGATTCCAGCTATATTAGGGTAAACTTTATACCTAAGCTCATCGTGCCGTGAAGGAATTCATATTTTTTGCACGCCATTATCTCTGGTTGACATTTGCAATCCCTGTGCTGGCCCAGGCCCAGGAGGACCATTCCTACCCGAATTATGTGGTGATCGGCGCGTTCGCAAAACACAAAAATGCCACTAACTTCACCGAGGAAGCCAGGAGAAGTAATTTTCCGGCCAAGTTTGAAATGAACCACAACAGGAATCTGTATTATGTGTATGTGCTCACAACCACTGACCACGATGCCGCTATCCGGGAGGCCCTGAAACTGAGGGCTGAAACAAAATATTTCGACAGCTGGGTTTTCTGCGGCGACTTCAATTCAAACGACGCGGTGGCGCGGGACGTTGACCCCGTCACGGGTCAGAATCTCCAGCAGGTGGGGGCAGGCGGCAACCTGCCGCTGGAACAGGCTCGTCAACCCGGTGAGTACACGCCCGTTCGAACAGAAACGTCAGCGGGAATAAGAGATTCGTCCACAGATCCTGGAGCGCGAAGCTCCCTGACGCCAGCGGAGGATAAATCCGAAAGAGAGCAGGCCGCCGTTGAAACACCCGTCCGCACTTCGGGGGAGGAAGTGGCTGACACAAGACCAGGCGACGTCTCCCGCGGAAAAGAGGCGGACGCCTCCTCCCGTCAGCCGGTGATTCCGCGGAAGACAAATGAACAACCGCTGACGTCGGAAGAGGTTGTCGGTAAGAATTTTTACTTCAGCCTTTTTCGGGCTGAGAACCATGCGCTCGTCGACGGAGAAGTGGATGCCATCGACTTTGAGAATTCCAGGAAGATGGCGACGTACGAAGGCAACGTCCCGGTTAAGGTGACGATGCCCGCGGGTAAATCCAGGCGGATTTCGTTTGTTTGTCAGGTCTTTGGTTACCGCAAGCTGCAAAAGGAATTTGATCCGGCAAATCCCGCGGAAGATCTTTACCTCGATGAAAACGGAGATCTCGTCGTGCCATTCGAATTGGTCAGGCTACAGAAGGGCGACATCGCCATTATGTACAACGTATTTTTCTTCAAGGATGCCGCCGTCATGCGGCCCGAATCGAGGTATGAAGTCAACAACCTTCTTGACCTTCTTGTGGAGAACCCGGACTACAAAATCCGGATTCACGGACACACCAACGGCAATGCAACCGGAAAAATAATCCGCATGGGCAAGCCGGATAATTTCTATTCCCTGACAGAGACGAAAGAAGGGTTTGGATCGGCAAAGAAACTGTCGGAGGAGCGCGCAATGATCATCAGGCAGTATCTTGTAAGCAGTGGCATCAGCGCTGACCGTATGCAGATCAAGGCATGGGGCGGTAAAAGGCCGCTTTTCGATAAGAACTCCGCCCGTGCGGTGGAAAATGTCAGAGTGGAAATTGAAATTTTATCCGAGTAGTAACCGAATCCGATATGAAGTTAACATTCAATGTTCTTGTGCTCTTGTTTTTATTCGTTGGCCGGTCGGCTTTTGCACAGGACGTCTTCCAGCCGTACTACGTGGTGATCGGCGGGTTTGCCCAGGAAGACAATGCCAAACGCTTTTGCAACTATGCGGAAGAGCAAAACCTCCCGGCCGTCTATGCTTACAACGAAGAGCGGAAAATATTTTACGTCTATGTAAGGGCTACCCAGACGAAAGAGGTCGCTGACGACATCCTGGGCAGACTTCGCTCGACGACAGTGTTCAAGGACGCCTGGATCTTCAACGGGCAACTCTCGGGCAGTGCGCTGGCGGTTAAAGCCAAGCCGCCGGTAACAAACAACGTTGTCAGAGAGGAGCCTGAGCAAAAGCCCGAGCCGGTCGTGGAGCTGCCGGAGAACACGTCGTCCGGATCGGTGGCCGAAGAAACGCCTCCACCCGCGGCCAGTCCTAAGCCCGAAGGAAAGCCGTTCGTTTTCAAACTTGTAAGCGAAGACACGGGTGATCCTGTAAACGGAGTCATTCATCTGATGGAGAGCGAAAGGGCTCCTGAATTCCGGGGATACAATGCGAATGAAACGGTCTATATCCCTTCCCCTAAAAACCGTTCCGGAAAATGGGTGGTCGTGGGGCAGGCCCTGGGATACAGGTCATCCAGGAGATCGGTGGTATACGATCACGCGGACCAGCTTGATGGAGCCACCGTTGGCGCAGGCCAGGAAGTCATCATCCCGATTCAACTGAACAAGGTGAAGAAAGGTGATTATATCGAAATGGACAATGTGAAATTCTTCAACAACACCGCCCTCCTCACTCCCGGCTCCGAAGTGCAACTGAATGAATTGCTTGCCATGATGGAAGAGAACCCCGGATACCACATCAGACTTCACGGACACACCAACGGCGATCAGGATCGCGACATCGTCAGCATTGGCAACAGCTCGAATTTCTTCGGGTCAGACGTTGCCAACGCGAAAACCCATGGATCGGCGAAAGAACTATCTCTTCTCCGGGCCGAGCTGGTGAAAGCGTATCTCGTGCAGAAAGGGATTGACGGCTCGAGGATTTCGACTAAAGGCGAAGGGGGCAACCAAATGATCTATGACCCTCGTGGCACGCTTGCAGGGCTGAACGACCGCGTGGAAGTCGAGATCCGCAAACGCTGACAGAGGGGCTCGCTGCCGCTCAGGTGGTCATCGCCTTTAATACATCGTGCTGCGTGATGATGTGAACATTTTCCTGCGCGTCGCGAACCAGAACCGCCTTGTTGTCTTTGTTTAATAACGACGACAACACATCAAGGGTACTGTCGGGAGCCACAAAGAGCATGGGCTTGTCCATCACCTCACCCACCTCTTTCTTCTGCAACTGGGGATCCTGAATAATTTTTTCCAGGAGGCTCGAAGCGGTGATGCTGCCGATAAACTGCCCCTTCTCGGTCACAGGGATCTGGTCGATCCCTTCGCGGTTGAAGAGCAATATCGCCTCGCTGATCTTGGCAGACCTGTCGACGGTGATGAGGTTGTCCTGGCCGTTGCGCTGGCTGAGGATGTCGCGCGCCGACCCGAAGGAACGGGTTTCCAGGAAACCGTGGTCTTTCATCCACTGATCGTTGTAGACTTTTGCAAGGTAACGGGTGCCGTGATCGGGAAGCAAGATCACCATTACGTCATCTTTGCCCATGTGCTCGCGCGCATATTCGAGGGCTCCGTGGATGGCGGATCCGCTCGACCATCCCGCAAAGATCCCCTCCTCGCGCGAAAGCTTCCGCGCCATGATCGCGCCGTCCTTGTCCGTTACCTTGATGAACGTGTCGATCACGTCAAAGTCCACGTTCTTCGGGAGAATATCTTCTCCAAAACCCTCGGTCATATAGGGATAAATCTCTTTCTCATCGAAAATTCCCGTCTCTTTGTACTTCTTGAACACCGATCCATAGGTGTCGATTCCCACGCTGATGATGGATGGCTTTTGTTCTTTGAGGAACTTCGCTGTGCCGCACATCGAACCACCTGTTCCAACGGTAGCCACATAGTGCGTGATCTTCCCGTCTGTTTGTTGCCAGATCTCCGGGCCCGTGGTTTCATAATGCGCCCGCGAGTTGGAAGGGTTATCGTATTGGTTCGGATAAATGGAGTTTGGTATCTCTTTGTTCAGCTTGCGGGCAACAGAATAATAGGACCTGGGATCGTCGGGCTCCACGTTGGTAGGACACACGATGACCTCGGCTCCCACTGCTTTAAGGATGTTGATCTTTTCCTGCGATTGTTTGTCGGCCATGGTGAAAATACACCGGTAGCCTTTTGCGATCGCGGTCAGCGCCAGACCCATCCCCGTATTTCCGGAAGTTCCTTCGATAATGGTGCCGCCCGGTTTCAACTGTCCGGATGCTTCGGCATCTACAATCATCTTCAGCGCCATCCGGTCTTTCATGCTGTTTCCCGGATTGAAATACTCGACTTTGCTTAAGTACGTTCCGGGAAGGCCCCTGAAAAGCTTGTTGAGCCTTACCATCGGGGTGTTTCCTATCGTATCGACAATGGAATTATAGATCATGGGAATGGGAATTAGCGAAGACAAAAGTACAAAAAACCGATGGAATGAACTGGCCGGAAGGGCTCACGCCGTAGCGGCGGCAAGGAGGTACAACACAGCCATCCTGACGGCTACACCGTTTTCGACCTGGTCGAGAATGATGGAATGAGCCGAGTCGGCGGCATCGCTGCTTAATTCCACGCCGCGGTTAATCGGACCGGGGTGCATGACGACGATCGGTTTGCGAAGGTCGTCCAGCATTTTCCTGTTGATTCCGTAGTAGATGGAATACTCGCGAAGGGAGGGGAAATATTTTATCTGCTGCCGCTCCAGCTGGATCCGCAGGACGTTCGCCACATCGCACCAGGCCAGCGCGTTTTTCACTTCCAGCTCCACCTGCACGCCCAGGTGCTTGATGAATTTTGGCAACAGCGTGGGCGGGCCGCACACCATCACCTTCGCTCCGAGCTTCTGCAGCGCAAAGATGTTCGACAAGGCCACACGCGAGTGAAGAATATCGCCGATAATGGCGACCTTTTTTCCCGATACGTTGCCTAACTTTTCGCGGATGGAATAGGCATCCAGCAAGCCCTGCGTGGGATGCTCGTGGGTTCCGTCGCCCGCATTCACGATGTTGGCGTTGATGTGCCTGGATAGATAATGCGCCGCCCCCGGGCTTGAATGCCTCATCACAACCATATCCACTTTCATGGCGAGGATATTATTGACGGTGTCCAGCAATGTTTCACCTTTCTTTACCGAGCTGGTCGAGGCGGAGAAATTGACGACATCTGCCGACAGGCGCTTTTCCGCAAGCTCAAACGAAAGGCGCGTACGGGTCGAGTTTTCGAAAAAAATATTGGCAATGGTTACGTCGCGGAGGGAGGGCACTTTCTTGATCGGCCGGTTAATGATCTCTTTGAAGTTGTCCGCGGTTTCAAAAATAAGTTCTATGTCGTCCCTGGTAATGTCTTTAATGCCGAGCAGGTGTTTTTGACTGAGTTTGGACATAGTTTAATCCTTGTTGATCAACCAGATCTTGTTTTGTTTATGACCCTGGGCTTTTAATTCCACCAGTACCTTTTGCGATGCCATTGTATTCACGGTTTTTCCCACATAGTCCGGCGAGATCGGGAGCTCCCGGTTATATTTTCTGTCGATCATGACCAGTAATTCAACCTGGGCAGGCCGGCCGAACGCGATTAGGGCATCCATCGCCGCGCGCACGGTTCTCCCGGTGAACAGCACGTCGTCCACGAGTACCACTTTTTTGCCTTCGATGATAAATGGAATCCGGTTTTCGCTGGCCTTGATCGGCTCTTCCCTTCTCCGGAAATCGTCGCGGTGAAACGTGACATCCAGGTATCCCAGCGGAATGGTCGCCTTTATGTCCTTTTCCAGATTCTTATGGATCAGTTCGGCCAGGAAGATACCTCTGGGCTGCATGCCAATGATAACGGTATCGGTAAATAAAGTGTGATTTTCAATTAATTGCTGGCAAAGCCGGCTGACCGTAATATCGAGGAGGTCAGAATCAAGGATGAGTTTTTTCTGCATACTGGCCGGCGTCAAATATAGACATTAGAAGGCTGGCGTCAGAGAATTTCTTCAAATTTATGATCGGCGCATGCTTCATCCTATTGCAGGTAGTGAACCTTGTTGATGAAGAAAACCCTGCGTTTCTCCTGCCCCTGAGGGGAGGATGTAACAATATCCTGAATGCCGCATGCATACAGGTAATCGCCATACCAGTACTCCAGCTTGTTGCGCTCATTCCTGCTTTCCCTGACCACATCGTCTTTCCGGAACGTCTTGATGGCGTCGATGGTTTTACCCTCCAGCACACGGTCGTTCCGGATGATCTTCGTCCTGATGTCGTTCTCGTATACATACATCAGCGCAAGGCGGTCTGGAAGTACGTCGAGCTTGACAAACTGCTCCAGGGAGTAGGTTTTGACATCGTTGATCTCG
>DASVOT010000745.1:0-5034 GCA_036383235.1 Chryseosolibacter sp. | reverse complement strand
CATCGCTGCAGGAAATGGAATTCTCAAGCCTCATCGGGTCAGGCGCTTCCACCGCGGCCCTCGGCTTTCCCACGATGTGCAACGGCGCCAACCTGGCTTTCAGAAAGAAAGTTTTTTCAGAGGTGAAGGGATATGACGACAACCTGCGTATTCCTTCAGGCGACGATGAATTCCTGATGCGGAAAGTCAACGAGGCCTACCCGGGCAGCATCCGGTTTATGAACAAGCCGTCGTCGGTCGTCCGGACGGAAGTACAACCCGGTCTGCGGGCGTTTCTCAACCAACGCATCCGCTGGGCATCCAAATGGAGGTACAACTCCTCCGCGTTCGCCAAAGCGCTTGCTGTACTGGTACTGGTCATGCAGATCTGCTTTTTGGGCAACTGGATCCTTCTCTTTTCGCCGGATGTTTTGCAGGCCCTCTTCCTGGTGGTGGTAAAGATGATCCTGGAGGCGGCCTTTCTGCTGCAGGTTTGCCGGTTTTTGGAGACGCGCTGGAACTGGCTGGCTTTCCTGGTATTACAGGTATTCTATCCTGTTTACGTCGTGGCCGTTGCGGCCGCTTCGTTCTTCGTACCTTTTCAGTGGAAGAACCGTATCTTTAAACCGCGGGAAAAGGCGGTCAGCCCCTGATACACTACTGCCGGGTTTTTATATAATTTCTACCTTTGTCGTTGGAACGGATCATGCTTCAAAAGGATCTCAAGAAACAATTTGAAATTAAGGAGCTGGAGCTCAATGCTTTGCTGGAAATAACGCAGGCGATAAACAGCAATCTCCCGGCCGAGTCCCTTTATAAGATCTACAATTTCACGTTGCGCTCCAATCTCAAGATCAGAAAGCTCGCCCTCTTTGTGCTGGACGACGAATGGAACTGCAAAGCGAGTTTTGGAACGGAGCACCACTTCCACTCTGTAAAACTCCTCCCGGCATTCAAGACCATCCAGGACATCACGCACCTCCGAGAGCTGGACCACTGCGAATTCACGGAATTCGATATCGTCATACCGGTGACGCACAAGAGCACGACCCTGGCCCTGGTGTTTGTGGGCGGACTCGACAAGAACGACCAGGGCTATGTCAACGAGGACAATGTTCGCTTTATCCAGGCGCTCAGCAATATCATCATCGTCGCCATTGAAAATAAAAAGCTTGCGAGGCAACAGCTTGCGCAGGAGGCGTTCCGGAAAGAGCTGGAGATTGCAAGCGATGTGCAGCAGTTCCTTTTTCCTGAAAGCCTTCCGAACACCAACGGCCTGAAGATCGAAGCGAGCTACCTGCCGCATGACATCGTAGGCGGCGATTACTACGATTACATTCCTATTAATGAAAATCAGTTTCTTATCTGCATCGCCGATGTTAGCGGAAAGGGGATTGCGGCTGCGCTGATGATGTCCAACTTCCAGGCTTCGCTCAGAACCCTGTTAAGGCAAACTCCTAATCTTACCGATATCGTTGAAGCACTCAATTACCAGGTCCTGGAGAATACAAAGGGCGAAAAATTTATTACCTGCTTTGCCGCCATCTACGATATCCGGCTCAAGACGATGGTGTTTGTGAATGCGGGCCACAACCCGCCTATCCTTTGGGACAAGCGCAACGGCCTGCGATTGCTGGAAGACGGGTCTACGGTCCTGGGTGCGATGCATCCGCTGCCTTTTATCAACGAAGGTTTCATTACCGGACTTGACGACTTTCTCCTGTTTTGCTATACCGACGGCCTGACTGAAACGGTCAACGAAAAAGGGGAGGAGTTCGGAGTGGAAAAGATCATCGATTATTTCAACCAGGACCACACCTATGCCAAAGACCTGAAGACCATCCACCAGGACATCATTGTGTCGCTGGATTCTTTTAAAGGGAAAGAGGGATATCACGACGATATCACCATACTCTCCTGCAAGGTAGGATGATCCCACACCGGACGCCTTTTTTTCTTCCGCTCTTTTATCCGACGCTGACCTGGAGAAAGGACAGCGCTCGTAAAAGCCTTTACCTCACCTTTGACGACGGGCCGGTGAGCGGTCCCACGGAATTCGTGCTTGACACGCTTTCGCGCGCATCGGCTTCCGGCAGTTTTTTTTGCCTTGGAGATAATATCCGAAAGTATCCGGCGATCTTCCGTCGCATACTTGAAGAGGGGCATACCGTCGGAAACCATACGTTCAGCCATCTGAATGGATGGAGAACACCTCTGGGTAAATATGTTTCCGACGTACAGGCGTTTGAAGTCGTGGCGCGCGAG
Source organism: Chryseosolibacter sp. (assembly GCA_036383235.1). GTDB lineage: Bacteria > Bacteroidota > Bacteroidia > Cytophagales > Cyclobacteriaceae > Chryseosolibacter. The sequence goes on along the minus strand of DASVOT010000745.1, from coordinate 2,790 downwards.
TCCGGCCTTGAAAAAAAAACTGCACTGTTCCGCCCGCCCTATGGACGCATTACCGGCCGGCAGATCCGCGGCTTGACTGACTACGACATCATTATGTGGGATGTCTTGTCACAGGACTATAATCCGCGCCTTTTGCCCGAACAGTGCCTTCGCCGCACCATCAAGGCGTGCCGGCCAGGGTCGATCGTGGTATTTCACGATAGCTATAAATCGGAGAAAAATATGGAATACACCCTGCCAAGGGTCTTGGATCACTTCGGGGGACTGGGTTATTCGTTTGAAGGCCTGGGGCGTGGAAAGGTATAAAGGTATAAGGGTATAAGGTATAAGGGGATAGGGTATAAGGTATAAGGTAGTGGGAAACGCGGGCAGCGGTAAATTTGCCAATTATAAATTACGAACTCCATGAGGGTTTTAGTCGCGCCTTTGGATTGGGGGTTGGGTCATGCGACCCGGTGTATCCCCGTCATCCGCGAGCTGCAGCGCCAGGGTTGCGACGTGATGATCGCCGGAAGCGGTGATTCGCTTCGCCTCCTGAAAAAAGAATTTCCCTCCGTCCGCGCGTTTGACCTTCCCGCGTATGAACCGCGGTATCCTTCGTCGGGGTCGATGGCCTGGACGATGGCTTGCCAGCTGCCGCGATTTATGCGCGTTATTTCGGAGGAGCACGACGTGGTGGGGAAATTGATCGCAAGAGAAAACGTGCAACGGGTGATTTCTGACAACCGTTACGGATGCTGGTCTGAGAGGATCCCGGCAGCGCTCATCACGCATCAGAGCAACATCCTCATGCCTGACGGCTTTGGCTGGATGGAGAATTTTGTGGCCGCACTGAATGCGAAAATGATCATCCAATTCACGGTATGCTGGATTCCGGACGTTCCAGGCGAACACTCGCTGGCAGGAAGGCTCACCGCTTTTGAAAAATCGGGCGCCCGCATCAGAAAAGAATATATCGGCTGGCTATCACGTTTTCAGGTCAGCGGAAATGTGAACAAAATTTATGACGTGTTGGCTGTTTTTTCCGGACCCGAGCCACAACGTACCATCTTCGAAAACAAGGTCGCCTGTCAGTTAAAGAACTCGCGCCTGGAATACCGCGTCGTCAGAGGGCTGCCTGCTTGCGGCGAGCCGCCCGCCGATGAAAGGACAGTCAATTTTCTTTCTTCTGCTGACTTGCAGCGGGAAATGGAATCCGCCAGCCTTGTTATCGCGCGAAGTGGATACAGCACCGTCATGGATATGGCCACGCTCGGTAAGAAAGCGTTATTTGTTCCCACGCCCGGGCAGACGGAGCAGGAGTATCTTGCTGAACGGCTGACACAAAAAGGTATAGCCTTTCATACGAAGCAGAAGACATTCGACCTGGAAACTGCGATGGAAGAGGCTCGCAGATTCTCCGGATTCCCCGTCGCCCCGGAAAACTCCCTGTTGGCGGAAGCTATTAAAAGATTTCTGGCCTGACCCTGGATTACCGGCGCATTAGCGTTCGGATGACCGTCGCGCCGCGCGCCTGCCGGTCACTTTAGAGAAATATTTCTACCTTGGGTTTTACCGGCGATCGATAAATGAAATGGATGGAGAGCTTCTTTAAGAGTTTTGTCTATGCCTGGAATGGCATCAAGGCGGCGATTGGTGCGCAGCGGAACCTGAAGGTCCAGTCTGGCATCGCCCTGATTGTTGTGTGCGCAGGATTCTATTTCAATATCCGGGCCCTGGAATGGTGCCTGATCCTGTTGTCCATCTCGCTCGTCATTGGCCTGGAGATGATGAATTCGGCAATTGAGAATCTCGTAGACCTCGTGACGCTTGAACGCAAACCCCTGGCCGGAAAAATCAAAGATGTCGCCGCCGGAGCAGTGCTTTTTGCCTCGGTCATGGCTGTCATTATCGGCGTCTTGATCTTCAGAAAATACCTGATGATATTGTAAAATGGCGCAAACCGTGCAGGGCCGCGGGAAAAGACATCTGTGTCAGCGCGGCGTCACGCCACTGATGACGCGCTAAAGCGCCGGAAGCTTCCAGGGACTGCGATACTCCGGTTTCAAAAAAGCATTCGCCTTTGAGTCATCCCTGAACTTATGTTTGCCTTCATCCCAGTACAGCTTGTTGCCTGTCCGGTAGGCGATATTTCCCATATGTGCGACCAGCGCGGCGCGGTAACCGCTTTCAATGTCACAGATCGGTTTTTGTCTCGACCTCACGCAATCCAGAAAATTCCTGACGTGCTTCTCATGCGATTGGCTGTCGGCAGGTTGTAGCGGGATGACCTCTGTTTTGTTCGTATTGTTTTCGGATTCCGCAATCACTTCCCATCCTTCCCTGTTCACCACGAGCGTGCCGTTGTTGCCGATGAACGCAACGCCGTAGTTGCGTCCATACAGGCCTTTGGAAAGACCGCCGGCGTGGTCCCACGAGATGGTAAAGTTTCCAAAATCGTATAGCACGTTGAGGGTGTCAGGTGTCTCAATGTAATTTTCCGGATATGCGTATATCCCGCCGGATGCCATCACGGACCTGGGCATCCCGGTGTCCATGGCCCAGAGCGGAATGTCGAGGAGGTGAACACCCCAGTCTGTGAGGAGCCCGCCGCCATGGTGCCAGAAGTGTCTCCAGCTTCCGTGAAAACGGTTTTTGTTGAAGGGGTGGTTTGGGGCGGGTCCCAACCACATGTCATAGTCGACGCCTTCGGGCACCGGAGAGTCCGGGACCCTTGGTCCGCCCTTTCCATACTCGAAGTAACCCCACGTCTTGATCTCGCGAATGGTTCCGAGTTTGCCCGACCTGACG
>DASVOT010000744.1:0-11029 GCA_036383235.1 Chryseosolibacter sp. | reverse complement strand
AACCGAAATCCCCCTGGAATACATGATCGGACTGAGCTGCCTGGTCTTTTTTATCGGACTGGCCGGCGTGCTGATCAGAAGGAATCTCATCACGATGCTGATGGGCGTCGAGCTGATGCTGAATGCCGTCAACATAAACTTCGTTGCGTTCAACCATTACCTGTTCCCCGATCGATTTGAAGGCCACTTCTTCGCGCTTATCGTAATGGCCATCGCGGCCGCCGAGGCCGCCGTTGCCATCGCGTTAATTATCAACATCTATCGGAAGTTTGCCACCGTCAGTGTTGACGATGTCGATGAACTGAAATATTGAAGACTATGGACTACTCTTTCACGCTGATCATTATCCTCCTTCCCCTGCTGGCTTTCGGTATCCTGGGTCTGTCCGGCCATCGCATGCGGCCGGGGGTCGCCGGGCTTTTGGGAACGTCAAGCCTCATGGTGATTACACTGGTCTCTTATTTCACGGCATTCCACTATTTCACCGCGCCGCACGCGGGCGGATATCGGGCGATCTCCGCTTTCAGTATCGTGTGGCTGTCGTTTACGGATTCGCTGCAGGTCCACCTGGGAATCCTGCTGGATCCGTTGTCGGTAATGATGCTGGTGGTGATCACTACGGTATCGCTGATGGTCCACATATACAGTTTGGGCTACATGAAAGGCGAGCGCGGATTTCAGCGCTACTATGCTTTTCTGTCTCTCTTCACGTTCTCCATGCTGGGGCTTGTAGTGGCCACCAATATTTTTCAGATGTACATTTTCTGGGAGCTGGTGGGCGTATCGTCCTACCTCCTGATCGGATTTTATTATGAGCGCCCCGCGGCTGTGGCAGCGTCAAAAAAAGCCTTCATCGTGACGCGGTTTGCAGACCTTGGTTTTTTCATCGGGATTCTCATCCTCTCCTTCAACAGCGACACTTTTGATTTTCTCTCGCTAACAAGCGTGAACGGACCGGTGATCGCGGCGGGCGCAGGGTCGGTGTTTCTGGGACTGTCCGCCACCACCTGGGCGATGCTGCTGATCTTTATGGGCGGCGCGGGGAAATCCGCCATGTTCCCGCTTCACATCTGGCTTCCGGATGCCATGGAAGGACCTACTCCCGTGTCCGCCTTGATCCACGCTGCCACCATGGTGGTTGCCGGCGTGTACCTGGTCGCAAGATTATTTACTGTTTACGCCCTTGCATCTCCCGTATCCCTGGAGGTGATTGCTTATGTCGGAAGTTTTACGTCATTGTTCGCGGCCGTTATTGCATGCACGCAGGTCGACATCAAAAGAGTGCTCGCCTATTCAACGCTGTCCCAGATCGGATATATGATGGTGGCCCTTGGAGTCTCCGGCTATGGCGGCGAAGCAGGCCTCGGCTATATGGCATCCTTATTTCACTTATTCACCCATGCGTTCTTCAAAGCGCTCCTGTTCCTCGGGGCAGGATCGGTCATTCACGCCGTTCACAGCAACGTGATGGCTGACATGGGCGGCTTGCGAAAGTACATGCCGGTCACCCATCTTACTTTCCTGGTCGCGTGCCTGACAATCGCGGGTATCCCACCGTTGTCGGGTTTCTTCAGTAAAGATGAAATTCTCGTTGCCGCCCTGGAGCACAACCGGCTGGTCTTCACGGTGCAATGGTTCGTGGCAGGTATCACCGCGTTCTATATGTTCCGCCTCTACTTCAAGGTCTTCTGGAACCGGTCGCCCGAGTACAGGCACACGCCTCATGAGTCGCCGTTGACGATGACCATTCCGCTGGTCATACTGTCAATCGCGTCGGTTTTCGCAGGCTTTGTTCCCTTTCATTCTCTTATCACCAGCGACGGAAAACCTTTTGAGGCGGCCTTTCACGCAGACGTCGCGGTTCCATCCGTTTTAATTGCCCTCGCTGGTATCGCTCTTGCGGCGCTGCTCTATTACAAAGAGAATCTGATAGCCGATGGCGTGGTGGCGAAATTGAGAGGCTTCTACACCGCCGCCTACCGGAAATTCTATGTCGACGAGCTTTACCTCTTCCTGACGCACCGGGTGATCTTCCGGTTTGTCTCCCGGCCGGTCGCCTGGTTTGACAGGCATATTGTTGACGGGGCTATGAACCTCATTGGCAACTCCACGGTGGGCCTGTCTGTTGCGATCAGGAAAATGCAGTCAGGCCAGCTGCAGGCGTACATCTGGTTTTTTACATCCGGCGCCCTTTTGCTTGCCCTGATACTCGTTTACCTAAATTGATATATACATGAACCCGCTGCTGTTTTTGCTGATCATTCCCGCCCTGACCATGTGCGGAATCGTGATTGCCAGGAATCTGAAGAGCGTTCGCATCATCTCCGCCGCCGGAATGAGCGCGCAGCTTCTTTTTTCTTTTCTTCTGCTTTTCCTGTTTTTTGATCTCAGGCACGGAGGGAATACGGATCCCATGCTTCTGGTTTCGTCCACCACGTGGTACGAGTCGTTTAATAATAAGCTTAACTTTGGCGTGGACGGAATCTCCATTGCCATGATCCTGCTCACCGCAATTGTTGCGTTTGCGGGCATATTCGTCTCCTGGCAGGTCGAGCACCTCACCCGCGAATTTTTCATCTCTCTTATACTTCTGGCGACGGGTGTGTTCGGTTTCTTTATCTCACTCGACCTTTTCACCATGTTCCTGTTTTATGAGCTTGCCGTGATCCCCATGTATCTGCTCATTGGCATCTGGGGCACAGGGCCCAAGGAGTATTCGGCCATGAAGCTGACGCTCATGCTGATGGGAGGATCTGCGCTGCTTCTGGTGGGACTGCTCGGGATCTATTTCAATTCGGCGCCGGCAGGAGGCAGGCTCACGTTCGACCTCACGGAAATTGCGCAAAGAGGAATTCCCCTTTCGGCACAGCTGTATTTTTTCCCCTTCACGTTTGTCGGCTTTGGCGTGCTCGGCGCGCTCTTCCCGTTTCACACATGGTCGCCTGACGGCCACGCCTCCGCGCCCACGGCGGTGTCTATGCTTCATGCTGGCGTGCTCATGAAGCTTGGCGGATACGGTTGCTTCAGAGTGGCCATGTATCTGTTGCCCGACGCAGCCCACAGCCTTGGCTGGATCTTTCTCGTACTCACTACCATCAGCGTGGTTTACGGCGCTTTCGGCGCAATCCTGCAAAAGGACCTCAAGTACATCAACGCCTATTCATCGGTGAGCCACTGCGGACTTGTTCTCTTCGCCTTGCTGATGATGAATCAGACTGCGACGACAGGCGCTTTCCTGCAAATGATCTCACACGGCCTGATGACGGCCCTCTTCTTCGCCCTGATCGGGATGATTTACGGACGCACGCATACCCGCATGATCGATGAGATGGGCGGACTCATGAAAGTGATCCCGTTCCTTTCCGTACTTTATGTCATCGCCGGCCTCGCCTCTCTCGGTCTTCCGGGACTCAGCGGGTTCGTGGCGGAGATGACTATTTTCGTAGGGGCGTTCCAGCACGCAGACATCTTTCACCGCGCCGCAACGATTCTGGCCGTGTCTTCTATTGTGATCACCGCCGTATACATTCTGCGCGTGGTCGCCACCTTGTTGCTCGGACCGGTAAAGAACGACCATTACCTTAAACTCACAGACGCGCGCTGGTTTGAAAAACTCGGGGGAGTGACCCTGGTTCTTTCCATCGGCGCCATGGGGATCGCGCCCTTGTGGCTCTCCAATCTCCTGCGGGAAACCTTGGTTACATTACTTCAACCCCTAACTCACTAAAGCTATGAACTGGAATTCGATATATGTGATGCGGCATGAGGTGCTGTTGACATTACTGATCCTTTTTCAGCTGATCGCCGATCTGTCGGAGACGGGTGCCAAACGCAGGACCGTTCCAATCACGCTCATTCTCTTTGGCCTGCTCACGATCGCGGGGTTCTTCCCCTCGAAAGAGACGGAATTGTTCGGCGGAATGTACGTGAGCAACTCCCTGAGGGTGCTGTTAAAGAATATCCTTTCGTTCACTACCCTCATTGTTTTGCTTCAATCCACCACGTGGCTGAAAAATCCCCTGCACGGTCAAAAGGCTGGCGTTTTTTATCTCTCGCTGTTCTCCACACTGCTGGGCATGTTTCTCATGGTGAGCGCCGGCGATTTTCTGATCCTTTACCTTGCCCTCGAACTGGCGACGCTACCGCTGACGCTGCTGGCTGCTTTCGATAAAGGATTGAGGCGCTCGGCCGAAGCGGGAGTCAAGCTTCTCATGTCGTCCGCGGTCTCTTCCGCTGTCCTTCTTTTCGGACTCTCCATGATGTACGGAGTTTACGGCACGCTTCACTTTTCCGGGATCGCGGCTTTGACTGACGGCAGCAACCTCGCCATCCTCGCGCTGATCTTTTTTATTTCGGGATTGGGTTTCAAGATATCTCTTGTTCCTTTTCACCTCTGGACTGCCGATGTATATGAAGGAGCGCCCCTGGCGGTCACTACTTACTTTTCGGTCGTGTCGAAAGGGGCAGGACTCTTTACCCTGATGCTCGTGCTGTATTTGGTTTTCGGTCATCAAACAAAAATATGGACCATCGCCCTGTACCTGCTCGCCATTGCCACCATGGTAATCGGAAACCTTTTTGCCCTCCGCCAGAAGAACATGAAGCGCTTCCTGGCATTCTCTTCCATTACGCAGGTCGGCTTCATGATGCTTGGTTTCATGAGCGAGGAAGCCCTGGCGATGACGACGCTCGTGTATTTCATGCTCATCTACGGATTGTCAAACCTCGCGGTTTTCGGTGTGCTGTCGATCGTGTTCAACGCGACGGGGAAAGAAGGGATGGATGACCTGAATGGTTTTTATTCAACCAATCCCCGGCTGAGCCTGATTATGCTGGTGTCCCTCTTTTCGCTGGCGGGTATTCCACCCGTCGCCGGATTTTTCGGGAAGTTTTTTCTCTTCACGGCGGCAGCCTCGCAGGGTTACTACATCCTGGTGCTGATCGCCGTACTCAATGCCACGGTGTCGCTCTATTATTACCTGCTTGTTGTCAAGGCGATGTTCATCAACAAGAGCGAGTCGCCGGTCGTGGCGTTGACCTCTACGCCGTATGAGAAGGCGGCATTCGCGCTGTGCCTGGCGGGTGTCCTGATCATCGGCTTTGCCAGTTCCGTGTTTGATTATATTCAATCGGTCATATGAGGTTGCAACCGGGGATGCAAACCATCATTAGGAGAACTAACGAAAGTCATGAAAAAGGGGAGGGGACCCTGTTACCTTTTACGCGGATTTGAAAGATGTTAAATAAATACGGCGATGACGAAAATATCAGAACACATTGAAGAAGCCACCATACGCTTTGCCGGGGATTCAGGTGACGGCATGCAGCTGGTGGGAACGCAATTTTCAGAGACTTCCGGCTTTGCCGGCAATGACCTGAATACGTTTCCTGATTATCCATCCGAGATACGCGCTCCGGAGGGAACCCTATATGGCGTCAGCGCTTTCCAGATTCATTTCAGCAGGCACCCTGTTTATACTTCAGGCGACCTTATCGACGTGCTGGTGGCGATGAACGCTTCTTCGCTGAAGGTCAACCTGCCAAACCTCCGGAAAGGGGGCATCATCATTGCGAACAAGGAAGGCTTTGATCCGCGCAACCTTTCGCTGGCCGGATTTACGTCCAATCCGCTGGAAGACGGGAGCCTCAAGGATTACGAAGTCCACGCGCTCGATATTTCCAGGGAGATCAAGGCGGCATTGGAAAGTCAAAAGATCCCATCCAAGCTCATCGGAAAAACGAAAAACATTTTCGCGCTGGGAATGGCTTACTGGTTGTTCCAGAGGCCGATGGATGCTACGCTCAACTGGATCAAGAAGAAATTCCGCGGCAAAGACGACGTGATTACGGCCAACATCCACGCGTTGCAGGCGGGTTGGGATTACGCCGCGGGGAATCCGGAATTCACAAGGCAATACATTGTCGACCGGTCCTCGCTTCCGCAGGGGCAGTACCGGAATATTACCGGTAATGAGGCAGTAGCCATTGGGTTGGTGACGGCCGCGCGAAAGGCGGACCTGCCTTTGTTCCTCGGATCGTATCCGATCACGCCGGCTACCGACATTCTTCACGCGCTGTCGGGTTATAAAAAATTCGGTGTCAGACACCTGCAGGCCGAGGATGAGATCGCCGGCATCTGCAGCGCCATCGGGGCAGCATTCGGAGGCAGCCTGGCGGTCACCACGACGAGCGGTCCCGGCCTCTCCCTGAAAACCGAAGCGATGGGGCTGGCGGTCATGACGGAGCTTCCGCTGATCATCATTGACGTTCAACGGGCCGGTCCTTCCACGGGCATGCCTACCAAGCCAGAGCAGAGCGATCTTCTCATGGCGATGTTTGGCCGGCATGGTGAAGCCCCGTTGCCGATCCTGGCTGCGGCAAGTCCCGCCGATTGTTTCGATACCACGCTGGAGGCCGTCAGGCTCGCGCTCAAATACATGACTCCGGTAATTGTGCTCAGCGACGGTTATATCGGGCAGGCTTCCGAGCCCTGGAAGATACCTTCTGTTGCCAGCCTGCCCGATATCAAGGCATATTTTTCAGAAGACGCCGCGGGCTTTGCTCCCTATAAGCGCGATGAGAAAACATTGCGGAGACAGTGGGCGATCCCCGGCTTCGAGGGAATGGAGCACCGGATCGGAGGACTTGAGAAAGAGGACGGCTCGGGGAAAGTGAGCCAGGACGGCGCCAACCACGAGAGGATGGTGAACACACGCCAGGAAAAAGTTGACCGCATAGCGCTGGATATCCCGGACGCGGTTGTGGAAGGCGAGTCAGAGGGCGATTTGCTGATGATCAGCTGGGGCAGCACGTATGGCGCCGCGAGAACCGCTTTCGAGCGACTGCGGAAGAATGGATATCAGCTTTCATTTTTACACCTGCGGTACCTGAACCCGTTTCCAAAGAACCTTGGGGTGATCCTGAACAAATTCCGCCGCATCGTTGTGCCCGAGCTCAACACCGGCCAGCTGCAGTTTCTCCTGCAGGCGAAATATGTTAAACCCGTTACCGGCGTGCACAAAGTGCAGGGTAAGCCCTTCAAGTCAACCGAGCTGGAAGAAAAGCTCGTCAGTTTACTCACCCATAAAGAAATCATTGTATGAAAACAGTTGTGGACAAATTGCTGGCCAGACCCCATACAGGTAACCTCGTCTATAGCGCAAAAGACTTCAAGCCGGATGTCGATGTACGGTGGTGTGCTGGCTGCGGTTCCATCTCTATTCTGTCACCTGCGCAGCGCCTGATGCCCGAGCTTGGCATTCCGAAAGAAAAGATTGTATACGTGTCCGGCATTGGCTGTTCGGGACGGTTTCCCTATTACATGGACACCTATGGGTTTCACTCCATTCACGGCAGGGCTTTGCCGATCGCCACGGGCCTGAAGATAGCGAGACCTGATCTGAGTGTTTGGGTGGTGACCGGCGACGGCGACAACATGAGTATCGGCGGGAACCATTTTATCCACGCCTGCCGCCGGAACGTGGACGTCAACATCATGATGTTCAACAACGAGGTATACAGCCTTACTAAAGGCCAGTATTCGCCGACCTCACGGCGCGGACAGGTTACCAAGTCGTCACCCCTCGGTGCGCTTGATGACCCGTTCAACCCCGTCGCGCTTGCCCTTGGCGCCGGGGCCACCTTTGTCGCCCGCGGGCATGATAAAGACCGGACACTGCTGCAGCATATGCTGAAGAGGGCGTATGAGCACAAAGGAACAGCATTCGTTGAGATCTACAACAACTGCCGCATCTTCAACGACGGCGCCTTCGACCTCTACACGAGCGCAGAGACGCGTGAGGATCACACGATCCTCCTCGAGCACGGTAAACCGCTTCTTTTTGGCAAAGGCAGGAACAAAGGCATTATTCTCGATGGCTATACTCCGAGAGTGATCCTTCTTGATCAGTCCGGACATTCCCTCAGCGATGTGATCGTACACAATGAGAAAGACAGTACGCTGGCATTCATCCTGGCCAACATGACGTACCATGAAGAGTTGCCCAGACCAATGGGTATTCTCCAGGCCATCGACCGCACGCCTTATGAGGAGCGTGTCGTCGAGCAGATCGAGCATGAGCGCGCAACAAAAGGTGAGGGTGATCTGCAAGCCCTTCTCGCAGGAGATTCCAACTGGCTGGTTTGACGGTCTGCCGGGAATCTGTTGGCGCCGGGACGCCCAATTAAAAATCATACCGGTCTACGATAATGATCTCAGGATGACCTGATGGCAATCATGAGATTCTATCGCTGCGCGTGTTACATTCCGTGCGAATTAAAAACGAAACGGTATGAAACAAATATTGATTCTGGGCGCGGGTACGGCAGGCACCATGATGGCTAACAAGCTCCGCAAATCAATCCCTGAAAAAGAATGGCAAATCAAAGTAGTCGATAAGGACCCGTTGCATTATTACCAGCCCGGCTTTTTATTCATCCCGTTCGGTATTTACGAGCCCAGGGACATCATCCGGGAGAAGAGAGAATTTCTTGGAGACGGGATCGACTTTCTGGTAGAGGAGGTCGCAGAGATCAAACCTGTGGAGAATAAGGTCGTTTTGAAGTCCGGCGACGAATTGTTTTACGACATTCTGGTCATCGCCACGGGTTCAAGGGTCGTCCCTGAAGAAACAGAAGGCCTTAAGGACGCTCTCTGGCATAAGGACATTTTTGATTTTTATACATACGAAGGATCGACGCGATTGGCGGAGAAACTGGCAACGTGGGAGGGTGGTAAGCTGGTAATCAACCTGGCGGAATCTATTATAAAATGTCCCGTGGCGCCCCTTGAGTTTTCATTCCTCGCCGACGCTTACTTTACTGAGAAAGGGATGCGCGACAAAGTTGATATCACTTTTGCGACCCCGCTATCGGGCGCTTTCACAAAACCGAAGGCCACGGAAATGCTCACTAAGCTCCTTCGGGAGAAGAATATAAATGTAGTTGCGGACTTCTATCTGAGCCGCGTGGATAACGAGCGGAAAGTCCTTGTTTCGTACGATGACAGGGAGTTGCCGTTTGATCTGCTGGTAACCATTCCGCTGAACAAAGGTTCGGAACTCATCGGGAGGAGCGGCATCGGAGACGACGACGGTTTGGACTTTGTGCCCACTAACAAGTTTACGCTGCAATATAAGAATGCCGAAAACATTTTTGTCTTAGGCGATGCCACGAATATTCCTACTTCGAAGGCGGGATCGGTAGCCCATTTCGAAGCCGAAATTCTAACTGAAAACATACTGAGTTTTATCGCAGGCGCGCCGATGAAAGCCCGGTTCGACGGCCACTCGAATTGTTTTATTGAAACAGGGCATGGTAAAGCCGTTCTCATTGATTTTAATTATGACGTTCAGCCGTTGAAGGGAAAATTCCCCTTCCCAGTGATCGGTCCCTTGGGTTTGCTTAAAGTGAGCCGCGCCAACCATTGGGGCAAGCTGGCTTTCCGCTGGGTGTACTGGCACATCCTGCTGACGGGAAAAAAACTTCCGATTCCAGCGCAAATGACGATGGCGGGAAAAGAGGTCGCGGAAGAAGCCTGAGAGGAAGGCGGTATGGAAGAATGTTGGAACTAAAAATAATGATTGCATATGGAAACCGTAATTAATTCTACCCTTGCCACAAACGAGGAGGGCTATTTGAAAGACTCGAAACAATGGACGGAAGAATGGGCGAGGAGTGTCGCTGCTTTGCATGCCATCACTCTTACTGAAAAGCATTGGCAGGTTCTGCGGTGGCTCCGCCAAAAACAGGAAGAGGGTTTGCCGTTAACGATTCGCAAGGTGGCAAATTCCGGGCTGGTGGATATCAAGCAGTTTTACCAACTCTTTCCCGGAGGGCCTTTGAAAATATCGAGCAAGATCGCCGGAATACCGAAACCTGTAAGTTGTATTTAATGGAAATTATAACCTGAATAACAATGAACGATACAATGGACATGGAAAATGCCTCACCTGCGTCCGCGCAAGTAATGCCGGAAAAAAAGACCGTCAGGAAAGTTTTGCTCATTTGCTCCAAAGGTAAGCTTGAAGATGTGTACGCTGCGCTTGTAATGGCGAACGGCGCACTCATGGAAGGCATAGAGGCAAAGATGTTTTTTACATTCTTCGGGCTGGAGGCGATCACGAAACGAAACGCTGATAACCTTCATACCGCCACGGTGGGAAATCCCGCCTTTATGCCTGCCATGCCGACTGTGCTGGCGGGCCTTCCGGGTTTTGAAGCCCTGGCGTCGTACATGATGAAAAAAGAAATGGCGAAACTGGATATTCCAACCGTCACCGAGTTTATCCAGATGATCGATGCGGCCGGGGGCGAAATATACGCCTGTAAGCTGGCTTCTGACATGTTCCACTTGAAAAAGGAGGACTTTCTGCCTGAAGTTAAGGGTATCATTACCGTAGGAGATATGTACGCCCTGGCCGAAGGCGATGGCATGCAGATCATTTATGTCTGAGCAAAAGACATAGCATTTTAGTCCTTCCGGAAAATGTGGGGTAACCGTTCGCGACGGTCACAGTCCCGGTCCTCGCCTTTCCTGTGGATGCCGGACCGCGTCCGGATGTTTTTTTGGCAGGTGTCTCTTTCTCACAGGGTAAGTTGCCAGCATCTGGAGACTGGTGGCGACGATCTCGCCCATGGTTCCTGCCTGCAGGAAGTCGTCGTCTTCGTAAAGCTCGGCCAGCCCTGATCTGAGATGTTCGATATTCTGCTGTGTTGAAAGCTCTTCATTGCGCATGGCGTTCAGCAGTGCCTCCAGCTGGCCCCCGGCTGCTTTCACGCGCGTCAGGAGCCGAGTGCGCTCTTCTTTCTGGTATTGCATCTCCAACAGGGGAGACATCGATTTGAAGCCCAGGTTGATGATGGGATTGTTTTCCCTGAAATACTGCGGCATGTAGATCTTGAGATCTCCCTCGTAGCAATGCTGGTCGAAATCGATGGTCCGCAATCGGAAATACAGTTCATCAAAATCGGGGATGACCTCCACGACGAAATTGTCATTGCGCATGTCGCCAAGCAACTGGACCAGGCT